>SHMW01000028.1 GCA_008080735.1 Promethearchaeota archaeon | reverse complement strand
AATAAAAAATTCCCTCTTTAATATCCTAATCTAAAAAAATCATCACTCTCCTTTCATTAAAAACACATAGAAAAAACTATCTTAATAAATCTTCAGAGTTTAAATAAAACTATTATAACCATAAAATAAGATTTTAAGATCTACAGGGTGTTAAAGAATTGCAAAATCCAAATGTTTTGTTAGGGAAATTAACCGTAAAAAATCTAATAAAGATATGCAAGAGTTATAAGATTGAGGAGTATAATGGTCTGAGAAAGAAAGCGATTATTGAATTAATTATACAAACTCTCACTGAAGAGGAATTATACATAATTTTGGAAAAAAATAATCTTTTAGATAAAAAAGAGATCTCAAAAGAAAAAAAAGTCAATAATGTAAAAAAAAGGAAGGATAAGACTGTCGATAATGAGGATTTTTTGGATATATTAAAAGAGACAACTCTATTTAAGAAGTTGATGAGGGAAGCACAAAAACAGAATGAAGCTGATTTGAAAACGTTATTTGAAAAAAATAAAGTTTCAGAAAAGGAAAAGAAGATTGAAATAGTATTATCAGGGCAGTATAAAGAAGCTTTAGATCTTCTTTTAGAGGCTGATGCTTCAGAGCTTCATCCAATTCTCGTGGGTCCTCCTGGAATAGGAAAAACTACTCTATGCAGATATTATGCGCAAATGAGATCTGAACTCACCGGCAATCAATCCTTTGAATGGATCACATTTGATGAATCTACTAAACCCGCTCATTTGATTGGATCCTTTAATCCCTCAATTACCATTCAAAAGGGATTTAATTTTGACTCTTTTAACCCAGGACCATTATTAAAAACAATGCTTAAAGGTGGAGTATTTTTAGCTAACGAGATTAATAGGGCGACGGAATATACCCAGAATTCGTTGCTTGAACCGCTTGAAGAAAGAACCTTCGCAGTCCCTCATCTTGGACGTATTAAAGCATCAAGCGGGTTCTTCTTTATCGGCTCTATGAACCCTTCTGAGCTCGTTGGAACGCACCGCCTAGGAGAGGCGCTAAAGGATAGGTTTAACGTCTGGATAGAGCTTGATTATCCCGAAAAGCAAACTGAAATGAAAATTATTGAAAAAAATAATCCCCATTATAAAATAGATGAAAGTATCCTTGAAAAAATATATTTGATAATCAGCCGTACCAGAAATCATCATCAAATTCAAATTCCAGCAAGTTTGAGAAGTGGTATTGCAATGGCAAGACTATCGGGTTTGTTAAAGTTGAAATATCCACATCAAAACCCAAATCAAATATTAAGAAAAGTTGCCAAAAATGTTTTAATTGGTGCAATTAATCCAAAACCAGGAGTGAAAGTTAATGATATTGCCACCAATATTATTTCACAAATAATTGGAACGGCTTAAAAACTGCGCTATTATAGAGGTAAAAATTCATATGATATTATTTCCTCAAGATCCAATATGGTTTTCATTAAAATTTATCCATATTCTGCGGAATCACGAAAAATGTCCTTATAAACCGTCGATTAGACAAGCTCTTGCGATTTGTAGATTAATTATTGCAAGATTTATTAATCGGGGGTATTGTGATTTAAAAGATTTTGTAGAAATTGCTGTAGTTACGAGTCCTTTGGAAAATCAAGAACTTGCAAGAAAGATCGCCAATGAGATATTATCATATTCAAATCCACATAAAAAGGCTCTATCGATAGATGAGTTGAGCAATCTGGATATGCTGGAAACTGTGAATGCTTCGGATTTAGTAAATGAATTTAAATCTACCTTTGATGAGTTGGATGAGATTTTTGATGATCTAAATTTTCTTGAACGGAATCTGAAAGAATTGGACGATTTTGATTGGGATCAAGCATACCATAATGCTTATGATGAGTTTTTTCATAAATTCAAGGAAGATTTAAAAGATGATCCTTTTAAAACAGCATTAAAAGTAATAGAGGACAATATGATTGCCAATTTCAATAATATCCAAACACTTAATGATTTGATTGAATATGCTCAAAATATCTTAAGAAAAAAAATTAATAATTTGGAACCGGAAGATATTCTTAATTTTAAAATTTTAGATCTTCTTGATGAACTAAAGCAAAAGACGGAAAAGATTCATGAACGAATGGGCGCTGAGCTAGCACAAGAAAAAAAAAAAACAAACTTCGAAAAAACTATGAGGGATCAGTTTTGCGATAACTTTTATAATGCTCTCAAAACAATGGATTTCTTAATCAAATCTGAAGTTTTAGATGATTCGGGCACAAAATTAGTACGAAATTTATTTGAAGAATTTCTTTCAGGGATGAATAGAGACATTAATGACTTTTTTGAGGCCGCAAAAACACTGGGTGAGAATTTAGATTTATCAGAAGAAATTCTTGAAAATTTAATAGAAAATAGTCTTGACAAAGATTTTGAGGAAACTTATAAGACTATTAAAAATATTGATAGATACTTTGGGGGACACTTGTTAGATACCTATATGGAGGAAATATCTAATCAATTAGATGATACTCCAGAATTAGAAGAGATCCGAGATGCTCTTATTAATAATCCTACAAAATCTAATAATTGGAGAGAATTGTTGAGCAATACAATTGATGAAGAATTAGATACTATCATACGGGAAAATGAGAAATCCGAGAATCAATATAATTATATTAAGAATTATCTGGATAAAGTTATAAATCAAAGATCATATTGTTCAGATCCGATTTGTAAAACTCAACTTAAGGATAAAATCAATGAGATTTTAGACAAAACCCTACCTTATGTTTCAAACCAAGAAGATTTTAAGAATGTTATAGAGGAGTTTTCTGATATGGGTTATCATCTTGATACGAATACGATAAAAAAGATTGGAAAAGAATTAGGAATGTCAGAATCAGAAATTCTCAAATTAATAAACCCTACTTATGATAATCTGAGAAAAATTGTGTCTGAGAATCAATCCCAATATCAAGACTACAAAAAATTTCTTAAAAACCTTAAATTAAATCGGAATCAAGTGGGAGAGTTAGTTGATATCGCTTTTGATATGGATCCTCCTAATCTTTCAATCATCTCTGCGATGGGTGAGACTAATCTGGCTGATGTTCTTCAACACGCAAACAACCTTGGAAATGAATTTATAGACCTTGCTATCTCATCATTAGGTGCGGGGAGTGGGTTGGATTTATTGGAGCAATGGTTTTTTTCTAAACATAATATCTCTCCGATAGTGAAAGAAAAGGTAAAACAAATAATAAAAAATATAATGATTGATCTTGGCATAAAGGCAGCAAACAATCTCATAGGAACCTCGAATTCGGGTCCCTTAGTTGAAAATACAGTCGTCCCATATAATATTGGTGATAGTTTTGAACTTATAGATTTAGAAGATACTATTAATAATATTATTGAATCTGGAAAAACAATCAATATGATTACTGATGATGACTTTTTGGTTCATAAAACAAGTCAAGGGCTTAGATGTCTGGTTTTAGAATTAGATATCAGTGGAAGTATGAGTGGAGAGAAACTTGCACAGATGGCTTTATGTGCTACAATGTTGGTATATGCTTTTAATCCTGAAGAACTCGCACTTTCATTTTTTGAGTCTAATACTCATAAACTAAAAGACATTGATGAAGATATAGATTTAGACCAATTGGTTGAAGAATTGTTAGATATAAACGCCTACGGAGGAACTTGCATACGAGCAGCTTTAGATTGGGCTAATGATCAGTTTGAAAAAAAAACTCGTTCAAAATATCGATTAAATATTTTATTTACTGATGCCGACGTTTTCGATTTCGATGATAGTAAACAAGAATTGCGTAAAATGAAAGATAATAATGTAAGGTTTGTAATGGTTGTTCCTAAATTTAATTTTTCACCCGTTTTAGCAAATAGGATGGTAAAAATGGCAGAGGGCAGCCTATTAACCTTGGATCAATGGAGGGATTTTCCTAAATTGATCTCTGAGATTATTTCCAACCAGTAAAGTCATTTAGGTGAAAAATATTAGATTAGTAAATAACAGAAAAAATGAAGATCTTGTAAAAAGATATGCTGTCGGAAAGAGATTGAGTAGAGCAAGAAATATACCATCAAAGAATTTTATTAATTTTGATGTTGAAACCAATCCTATTACTATTTTATGCAGTATAAAAGGCTCCAGTAATAATAACTATATCGTTAATATTCTTGAAAATGAAAGTAATACTTTTCTAGTCATTCATGATTGTCCCGATTATAAAAAAGGCTATAACTTCTGTAAACATATCTTAAAAACACTTTTAGTAATTGATCATGAGGTTTGCAAAAAGATTGTAGGGAATTATAAGAATATAAAATTTTCTTCTAATTTCGCAGATATAAAAAGAAGCAAACAAGAGAACTCCGCCCAAAAGGCTAATAAATTGATCAAAGAGAAAAAATATCTAGAGGCAATTGAATTTTTATCTCAAGCCTATAGACAATCAAAGAACTTAGATTATATTTCGAGAATTCTAAATTTATCAACAGAAAAGGATTTACCAGGTCAATTTATCCAATATATAGTCCAACATGAACAATTTATTAGGAAAAATTCTGCTTCCTTTCCAAAAATTATCAATTCAATAATTTCTAAGATAGATTCGTATATTTTTGAAAATCTAGTTGGTATTTTTATTAAAATCCAGCTTTTATTGTTGAAATTAGAAGAAGTTGAGAGAACAAGATTGCTAAATCAAATCAATTTCTCTGAAATTGAAAATACAATTTTAAAATTTATTCTGCTCCATAAATTTCAGAATAAACTATCTCTCGAACCTTTCTTTATTAAGTGCCGTGAATTTGAAAACCACAAAGACTTATCAAATAAAGCTATAAAAAAAAAGATCACTAATATCGTGAAGTCTGAAATTCAACGGGCAATAACCAATCTAGATTCAAAACCCTATGTACAGGCTCTAATGGACATAGCAAATAATTTGCAGGTTAAAGATTCAGTTGTTTCAACTTCCGAATTAATTGATTATAAAACGAAGATTGAAAATCTTTATCGAGAAGGCCTAAAACAAAAACATGCCGCTTTAAGATCATTAGTGATATCAAATACGAAAACGGATAAACTTGAAGAGATCAAATTTCATTATAAATACCAATTTCCCACGATCTTATGGTCCAATGTGAAAAAAAACAAATCTCCTCTCTACTATTATATCCTTCAGAAATGTGGATTTGAGAAACATCATCTGGATTATATTAGTATTAATTATTTTGTAGAAAATTATCCTGTATTTAAACATATTTTTAATAGCAATAATCCATTAGAAAGAGAAGTCAAACAATTCTGGAAGGATGAGAATCCTAGTATTCAAAATACTGCATATACACATGATACTGGTGAATTAAATTTTCACCTAAGGTTAAAAGATGTGAAAAAATATATCCTTATTGAGTGGGATCTTGCTCAAAAACCGGTTTTAGGGAGTTATATTTGTCAATTTAATGACGGATTTATCATTCCCGAAAAGGATAATCCTTTAACTTATGAGATCAAACCTTTTGACCTGATTTTATGTCTGAAAGAACCGATTACGATAAAACCATCAAACATTAAGATATTCCGCCCAATACGAAAATTGGGTATAAAAACAGCTATTGACTTGGTTTATGAAGGAATAGTGTATGTATGCTCCTATTTACCGTTTAATATAGTAGCTGATTTGAAGAATCATAAAATTGATGAAATTGATGCCTACAATAGGATTAATCAACAATTTGAAAACATATTCTCCCCTAAAAAGGACCGATTTAAATACCATTTCAACAAATTGATGCAAGAAAAGGTCTCAGCCGATTATAATCATTTTTATCAGAAAATACGGAATCAATCTCATTCAGAGAATAAAATTCTAAATTTGATTGGCTTTAAGCGCTATAAAACTATTTTTAGAGATGAGAATACAGTTTTGGAGTTTTCAAAAACCCCTCTGAATAGGGATTGCTTGCAAGAATTAAGATATGATTTTAAAAAATTTATTACTGCTAAATTAATTGATTCGATCAAAAATAAGAAATATCATGAAATTAATTTGAAGAATCTTAAGTCATTTCCAGAGTTTAAAAAATGGACACTAAAAATTATCTATGATCTTAAGGATGAATTAGAAAACTCTAAAATAATTAAGATTAAAAATGGATTATATGATATTTCCGATTTGATGAGGAACGAATATGGAAAAAAAATCGTAGATGCTTTGGAAATTATCAAAGTTGAGAAGGTTAAAAATAACAAAAAAATGCAAGGTAAATTCTTAATTACAATAGAAGATCTTGAAAAAATTCTCAAAAATTTGGAATTTCTTCGTATAGATAACCCAGAAGTACTTTCTGTAATCTCTGTTTGAAAAAATTTTAATTGAACTCACTTTTTTCTGCTTTTGGATAGAGATTGCAGTTTTTAAAATCATTTCAATATGAATAGAAATAAATACAAAAATTACTTTCGTTACATAGAATTTGTTATATTAATCTATAAATCACCATAAAAACACTTCAAAATGGAATTAGGTGTATAATCTACGTCGAAAGATAAAAATAAAAATAAGAAGGATGCAATTCTCACCGTAAGGATAAGTCCAGAGTTAGATAACACATTAGATGAGATTTGCAGAAAGAGACGTCTCACTAAAGCGGCGGTCATTAGAGAGTATTTAGAACGGGCTCGCTTTTTTTTAATAGACCATAGTTCGATAAAATCTTTCAATGAAAATGACCTTGTTTTATTAAAAAGGAGATTTTTTAAGTCTTTAATTACAAATTTTGATGAAAAAAAACAGATCGAACTTGGGACAGAGCTAGCTCGCTTTATCAACGATCTCGCAAGGTTACAAGGAAAATTGGACGATATATCTTATAAATTAGATCTCTGTGAAGAATATGGATTATTTCCAAAATTTATTGATAAACAGAACTATATTTTAATTACCAAAAAGTTTGGACCCGAACGGTTTGTGGAGGCTTTTATTTGGTATCTTATCACAAAAGGCGATAAAGGTGATTTTGATAAGGAATTTATCACGGAGGAACTGGAAGACAGTAGTAAATTAATGAAAAAATATAAAGAGACCATCCAACCCGTCAGACGGGATGCTTCACATTTTGCTTTTGAATTTGCTAAAGTTGAGGATAAGAAATAGAAAATGAAAGTTTATTAGTTATTCTCTATTATTTCTTGGAGTCCTAAAAGGGGTATAATAAATTTGTTGGGCCGAAAGAGCATTTCATATTGAACCTCATGAAGAATACGTTCTATAGTATAGTAGTTGATTAGAGTAATGCTTGGGTTAAGGTCTTTTAGAAATTTGTTCATAATTTTTACTTCCCATTTATTCAAGAATCTTAGTAGCGCATCTAAAGTTTTTCGTTTCTCGCGTGTTCCTTTTCGGAAAAATAGACTATATAAAATTTCTTCGGAAACAACATATTTCTCTTTATCAACGATCTTTTTTTCTATATATTGAAGTAAGGTATTGAATTTTATATAACTTAATGAACGTAGATATGATGCCAAGTCTTTTTCCGTAGGATATTTTTGTTTTTTCTCTTCTAAAGACAGTTGTGGATCTCCTTCAAAATCCATGAAATAGAATTGGTAAGGACCGTTTTTTTTTTCATAAAGAATTTGTTCCATATGAAGATCTTGATGCACCGGTTGTACATCAATGCTTTCTTTTTGAAATTCCGTTCTGAATTTTTCTAAAACATCTTTGGTGTCAATTAAGACAGAACTAATTTTAGGGAGGTTATAGAACATATTTTCTGATTCTTGTTTCATCAAGTATTGAAGATCCGAAATCATAAGATTGAGTTTTTGGGTGTAGTTGCTCAAATAAAAGTCGCTCTCTACCACTTCTGACGCATAATTCGAATCTTCAGCAAAGATTAATGCGTGATGTAACTTCTTTATAGACTCTGCAATTTCCGAAGATACTTGTAAAGTTGCCTCACAGTAGTCTTTAATTAGTTGAGAAATTTCTTTCGTCTCATCCAATTTTGAATAATCGCCGTCTGGATCTGAAAACACCTCATAAATCATCTCATTTAACTCGTTCCAGTGGATATCTCCAACATTTCCTTGATTTGGTATATATTGATATACTCCTATTGCGTCTTTTCCCATCAACTTGATAGTCCCATAGATATTTGGAGCCCCTGGATAATTATTTTTAACTAATACGAATAAAGTTTGAGGTTCAAGGCTTTCAGAATACTCTTTATATGATTTCATCACATAAGAGATTGGTTCTGAATCCTCCACTTTATTGATAAGAGTTAATTTAAATAGCAGATTTGTCGTATTTCCTTTTCCTAATTGCTCTAGTATTATATCATATCTTTCAGAATATATACTTGCTTCGATCAGATTTTGGACCTTTTTCATATTCTCCTTATCTTGAAATTGTTCTTCGTATAAGGTGAGCTTGAGTGATAGCTTGGGGAAACTTTCCGTTATCTCTTGTTCAAATAACATGTTTTTCCAGAAGAATAATGTAAACTCCGCTTCTAATAAGTTAAATGTGAATGATTTTTGCTCTTTCTCAAGAGTTATGGCTATTTTTTTGCTAAACGTGTTTTCAGTAAGTTTTATGAAATTATCTTTCTCTTTCTCACTTTTTTCCAAAATCTGATTTAAATTTTTATAGTATAGTAAAGGTAAGAAATAGGATTGTTCATAATCCTCTCCTCGGGAGATTTTTATAATAGTTAAAAATATTCGCTCAGCGATAATTTCAAAATATTCAAGAGAAATGTAAAAATCTAGATTTGACAAGAGAAATTTATCACCAAACCATCGTCTCGAAATCAGCCATGCTTTAAATTCGTGTGAATTCATGAGATTTTCAATTATATTCTTGTCGATATGTTTTAAAAAAGACATTTGTGATTCCCACCTTGTTTGTGTTTATTTAAAACCTATTGAGTTATAATAACTTTAGTATAATAATTATTTCGAATGAAAATTTTACTTCATGATAAATATACAATTTATGAGTGAATCGTGTAATTAATTTTTTTCTTTGAGCGATTTCAAAATTTTTACATTATATCAAAAATTATTAAGAATCATAGTAGTTTAGAGTTAAGAGAAGGAAAGAAAGATGAGTAAAACCAACACAGAACCAAGTATCTATTTTCCAATTGTTTTCCATTTTCACCAGCCAGTAGATAATTTTCCGTGGGTTTTTGAGGAGAGTTTTCAAAAATCATACAAACCATTAATACAAAATATCTATAACTTTCCAGAGATAAAAGTTACGCTTCATTTTTCGGGAAATATTTTAGAATGGTTTCTAGAGAACAAACCAAAATTTATTAATAAAATTCGAGAAATGGCACACAGAGGACAGATTGAAATTATCGGGGGAGGATATTATGAACCTATTTATGCGGTGATTCCTCGACGTGATAGGATTGCTCAAATCAGAAAGCTTACGCAATTAATAGAGAAGGAATTTCATTTGGCAGTAAACGGTGCCTGGCTTTCCGAAAGGGTATGGGAACCGAATTATCCTTCCTTTTTAGTCGAGGCAGGATTGAAATATGTTATAGTTGATGATAATCATTTCAGATCCACGGGCATTTCTCAAGAAGAGACTCTTTATTCTTATAATACCGAGGATGAAGGAAAAACGCTAAGAATTTTTCCCATAAATGAAGAGCTCCGTTATTTAACTCCCTGGAAACCTACGACACAGACTATAGATCATTTAAAAACCATCGCCGATAAGAAAGGAGATAGGATGGCACTTCTAATCTCGGATGCAGAAAAAATGGGTGTGTGGGGTTCGACCCATCAAATTTGTTATAATGAGGGCTGCGGACATGAAGAAGGTGATAGCGGAAAACCCTTTATTCCTATGCTCTTTAGAAGAATCCGAGATAATGAATGGATAAAATCAATCACTCTCTCTGAATACATGGAGAAATTCCCCGCAAAAGACTTGGTCTATCTGCCAACGGCTTCTTATGATAAAATGGAAGAATGGGTACTGCCAACAAAAATCCGCAGGAATTTTGAAGATTATAGAGATAAGCTGAGGGAAAGCGAAGAAAAACAAGACCTCTATATGTTTTTAAAGGGAGGGTTTTGGCGATATTTTCTGGTAAAATACCCTGAATCAAATAATATGCATAAAAAAATGCTTTATATCCGTGAAAAGCTAATAGGACTCGAAAATAAATTAAAGAGTCTCGAGGATAAGACCATAAAAGATACAATTAGAAAAAAAGTCGAAGAGGCTTGGGAAGAAATCCATAAAGCCCAATGTAATGATGCATATTGGCACGGACTATTCGGGGGTGTATATTTACAATTCTTACGATTCGCAATATACAAACGATTGATTAATGCGGAAAATCTCATTGATAAAATTAATCAACTTATATATCCAAAGCTTGGTTCATATATGAGTGTCTTACCTGTTGATTTCTATAAAAAAAGTAGATCTGAACTGATTTTAGAATCGGACACACTAAATCTGTATATAGATCCTGCTCAAGGTGGAACCATTTTTGAACTGGATTATAAGCCTAAATCCTATAATCTGCTTAATACTCTCACGCGTTGGGAGGAGGCCTATCACGAAAAAGAAAAAATTGAAAACAACGAAATATCTGTTGATCGCTTCAGAAGAAGTATGCTCAGATTCAGAATTTTTCAAGACAATACTTCTCTGGACGAGTTAGCGGCGGATACTTATGCTGAGTACTCAAATATCCCCGATTTAGATTTTGAAGTAAAGAAATCCGAAAAAGATGGGGAAAATGCAACCATTATTTTGGAAAAATTAGGAGAAATAAAGGATATTACTTCTGAAAAAACCTATCTTTTGGACCTTCAAAAAAAAATTGAAGTTGAGAAAAATGTTATCAGTATTATACTTTCTGGGACATTGAAGAATTCAACCCTAATAGAGAAGAATTTAAAACAATTCTTAGAACGTCTTAATTTTGGGATTGATATTCCTTTCTTCTTTAATGGAGATCCTAAGAAATTTTCTTGGAAAAGTAGCGATTTGGACGAGCATCTAATAAAGGATAATCAACTTCAAGACCAATTTGAATATATTGGTTCTCATTTTAGCGCATATGATAAGACATATGACCTTACTTTCGAAGTCCAAATCGATTCTGAACTTCGGCACAAAATTTCCAAATTTCCCCTCATCTCATATACCTGGACTGATGAGGGATATAAGAACATCTACCAGGGGACTAATGTGATTCCTATTTTCAATTTTGAAAAAGATTTTACCGTAAAGATAAGGTTGACTATCACGTAGTTAATTTATCCTTTTTAAATTTTATGATTTTTCCTCCTTTTTCACCACCATTTATGCAATTTGTCGAAATTCTTAACATTTAAATAGTTAGAAAACCCATCTAAAACTAGAAGTAAAAAAACATCAATTTAAACTCATGAGAGATTATCGCCATAACCCATACAGAAGGTCAAGCTGGACGTTTAACAATAAAACTCTAGAAGAATGCTTAGAGAAGAACGAATATCTCAAAAATATTAGGAAAAAATTGATGAATAAGAAGTTCAATAAATAAGATTTTGCTGTTCTTATCCCCTTCTTTTGTGATTAATCGTTAAAATATTTAACTAAATCGAGTAGATATTATCAAATTTTTTATTTTCGATCTTTATTATTTTTAAATCTTCATCATCGAAAAATTCAAGTCGAAAATTCTAACATTAGAAAAAAAGCATTTATATAAAATGTATGATTTTCAAAAAATAAAAAAAATTGACTAATTAATCAAATACTACAAAAATGAATTTAGAAACCTTAACAGAATTGATTATCGAATTAGAAATAGAAGATATTGCTGACGCTGTAAAAGAAGCTCTAAAAGAAGTTAAAGATCCATTCAAAGTTTTAAAAGCATTAACATTGGGTATGGATGAAGTAGGTCGTAGATATGAAGAAAAAGAATATTACTTGACGGAATTAGTTTTAGCTGGCGAAACAATGAAAGAGGCGTTCAAAATATTGCAGCCCGCCTTGGCAGCAGCTGATAAATCACAAAGCAAAACGAAAGTAATTCTCGCTACGGTGAAAGGAGATAATCATGATATTGGTAAAAATATCCTCGCTTCATTATTATTAAGTTCTGGATTTGAAGTTATTGACTTGGGTATGGATGTGGACGAAACTACAATTGTAGAAAAAGTAAAGGATACTAAGGCTAGCATTGTGGCATTAAGTTCCTTATTAACGATGACAGTAGAAGAAATAAATACAGTTCATAAAACTTTGCAAGATGCGGGTTTGAGAGATAAAGTCAAGCTTATCGTAGGCGGAGCTCCCTTAAATATGGACTTGGCTAGTAAGCTCGGAGCAGACGATTTTGCAGAAGACGCCATTGATGGTGTAAAACGCATCAAGAGATTGGCTGAAATTTGAGTCCCAGATTTTATCTAAATTATCAATATAAACTTATATTCAGGAACCCAAACGATAGAATTTTCTTATCTTAGATTGGGATATTGATTTATTAAAGATTTTACTGCTATAGAAGTTTTTCTTGAGGATCTTATAATAACTCGATAGATTGGGAGAAAATTAACATCTATCCCCTGAATGGGAAACGAAAGCTAATCATTTAAAAATTGAAATATAAGTTCAAGAGGAATTTGATGATAAAACTTTTTTTCTGGAAGTTAAGTACTAATGGAAGTATTTTTGGAATTAAAAATGATAAAAAATCTGGAATTATTCAATTACAAAATCAAATATAATGATTAAAATCTAGTCGAAAACGCCGAGAAATTTTAAAAATCGCTTATTTCGCAAATCATATTTTATAATATGTTTTAAGGGTAAGAATGAATGAAAGATACAATAAGATCTCTCAATTTCTTCTGGCTTTTTTTGAGTTGATTTTTTGACGATTTCTCTCATCTTATTATTAAATTCATTTATTAATTTTTCGTACGATTCATAACCTTCCTCATCTAAAAACCAAAATTGATAACTAATCGGAGATTTAAAGTATTTTTTTTGAATATTTTCAAGAGAATTAGTATCTAATAATGTCTGAATCCCTTGATAAAAATCATCTGATATTTCGTAGATATTTTTAATTAATTCGAATATTAGCTGATCTTTTCTAATGGCAGTTTTAAATATGTTTTTCGCTTCTTCAGGTTTTATCGATTTTAAATCATCCATGCTTAGCTGAACAGATTTAAAAAAGTCAGAATTGAATTCGTACACTTTAGCGTCTATTGAGCCTCTAGCGTCTTTTCTCGTAATATTGAGTAGTCCTAAATCTTCGAACTTTTTAAGATGGTGTGTGACCGTTGCTTTTGAACGATTTAGAAGAGAACTTAATTGGGCTAAGCTTAATTTTTGATAAATGAGCAATAATAGAGCAATTCGGATACGAGGGACACTATCTAAGATTTCCATAACTTTAATACTTCTGTTTAAATCATCCATTAAATCTTCAAACTTTTGTCTCTTATCCGAAGAATTATTTTCTTTTTTTGGCATATATATATGGATTAAAATTTTTAAGTATGATTTAATATAATATTATCTAACATTTGAAAATATATGAAAAATATTAATATATTTATAACACTTCAAAGATAATTTAATTAACAATAAAAAAGTTTAGTTAAGTCTTCAATAAACAAAGTGCTAAAAAATATGGTCCTCTTAGGGTTAGAAGAATACATATTTATAATTTCGCAATGTGCTTACGTTATAATAAATCTTATATTAAGCGGATTATTCTTCGGGAAGTATCGCAAATACAAAATGGTTGAACTGATTCATTTTAGTTTCACTTTTCTCCTATTGGGAGTAACGGCTATTGGCTGGATAATTTCTTTCTTTAAAATTTTAATAATCGGAACACCCCTTGCGGATCCTATCATCTATTTAATGTTTAGTCCATTCTTTTTTTCGCTGATGTTCTTCTTATTTGGTGTCATAAGTTTGATATCCATGAAAGAGAGATTGATTAAATTTACAAAAATTGGCGCTATAGTTATATCAAGCGTCATGTTTTTGATTTATATAGGTGCATGGTTCATTGATCCAGATATGGTTGCCACTACTGAAGGGGGAATTTATACTACATGGTCAATACTTGTTTCATCATTGATCCTTATTTCTTCGGTTATTATGCTTTTTACTGCAAGCATTTTCGTTTATCAATGTTTCGAAACGGATAACGTAGAAAATAAAATAAAAGGAAAGCTATTATTAATTGGCATTTTAACAACGGCATTAGCAGGTATAGCTGTTATCGGAGTTACTTTAACGTCGGGGTGGCTAAATTTACTGATACTCATTATATTTGTCTATTTATTTAGGATAATTGGTGGAATATTTTTCTATATTGGATTTACTTTACCTCAGTGGGTAAGAAAAATTGCTTTATCCTAAAAAGGGATTCAATTAATTCAGTTCAATAAAATCAATTCTCTTTTTTTTATTTTTATACAGAGTTTTTAAAAAAAGTTTAGAAGTCTTTTATGTTAGTAGAATAACCTTTCAAAGTTTGTTAATCGTTTGATAATTAAAATCTAGGCTATTTTCGAAGGTTTGATAAAGTATATAAATATCAAATGTTAAACTTATATATAGAAGGAAAAAAATTTTAATATTGAGATAGTTAAAAAAATGTCTGCAAAATACACTGGTTTTCCCGCATTAATGTATTCTGGATTATATATCTTAAAGGAACTTGGGATATTGGAAAAAGATTATTCAGATACTGAAATAAAAATATTAGTTTTAATTACAGATGCTCCCCCAGCCTTTCTAATTTGTATAGATAAAGGAGATTTTTCCATAAAAATAGAAAATGAAATAATGAATTTAGTAGATATAAAAGAAGCAAAAAATCTTTACGACTACTATCTTGCTATTCCCTCAGATCTTCTTTTAGAAGGAGCTGATAAAATTTTTCAAGGAATATCGCAAAATACCGTAAAAATCAACGATAATAAAGTTTTAATTTACTTAGGAGCTATAGCGAGCGTGTTTTAAAAATGGAAGACGAATTAACTGCTTTTGAAAGAATAAATATCGTTTTAGAAGGAGGTGTTCCCGATCGGGTTCCAAGTATTTGTCTTGGGGCGGATTTTGAATTTCTAAATCATTTCATGCGTTCTCCATATGCATTCACTCAAGAAGATTTGGAACATTTCGCCAAGGATGGTCTTGTTCCTCGTTTTCTTCACACGCAGCATTTACTGGCAAAATTCTCACCTAAAGAGATTTACGAGGGAGGATTAAACGCTAAAATCGATTTGTGTTGGGAAGTTCTCTATGGAATACCTCTCAAAAAAGGCACAGAATCTGATACATTAGTCACTGAAAATGGCCAAATCTTTAAATTTATCGTGAACGATGATGGAATTCCGGGTTATTGGTATATTGCGCCTTCTTTAACTACTAAAGAGAAGATAAGAATATTTTGGGAAACTCAAAAAGATTTAAGACCAGATAAAGCGCGTTTTAAAATACTTTCCAAAAATCGTAAGAAAATGAAAAAATACGATATAGTTGTGGCACAAGGAATCAATGGCCCATTTGAAACATGTGTGTTAGGAATAGGTTATGCTATGTTTGCGAAACTTGCCAGAAAAGATCCTGAATTTTTACACAAACACATTAATTTCTTATGGGAAAATTTTCAACGCCCTTCTTTAGAACTCTTATTAAAAACTAAACCCGAGATAGTAATGATTGGGAGTGATATCGGTCATAATGGAGGTCTTCAGCTACCCCTAAAGCATTGGCAATCTTTTTTCAAACCAATTTTGAAAAAATATGTAGAATTAACACATGAATCTGGAGTTAAATTTCTGTTACATTGTTGTGGTGCTATCGAAGAGCTTTTTCCAGATTTTGTGGAATTAGGCATTGATGGTATAGATTCTCTTCAACCTACAATTAACAACTTAGAGCTATATCGTAAAAAATTTCCAGAGATTGCACTTTTAGGAACTATCGACGATACTAATCTTCTGGTAAATGGTACTCCTGAAGAGGTTCGAAATGATATTCAAAATAAAATTAAGATGCTTGGGAAAGATGGAGGATATATTCCGGGACCAACAAATTGGTTGTTGGATCAGAAGCCAGAAAATATAATTGCTCTCTTTCAAGCAATCCAAGAATTTGGAAGATATTGATTTCATTTTTACGATAGATATTTTAATATATATGAATAAAGAATCAGAGATCCTTTATCCCTCTTGATTTTTATTTTTTCACAGTAAAATTTTTTATCCGAACATTTGAAAAAGGTACTATTTTTCGAACATTTATATATGATGCCAATTTTATTATATTTATATCTAAAAAATTGTTATAATCAAGCCTTAAATTTTTTAGACTTAATAATATGTAGAGAATTGTTTTTAAAATGGAAGAAAAAGTTAAGATAAATGAAGTAAAAAATCTCGAGGAAAGATCAAATCATTCTCTCGGAAAAATACTTTCTTATACTAGTGCTTGGTTAATCGATTCGATGATTATCGCAATATACGGCGTGACTGTGTTTTACTTTTATGAAGTTGAAATTGGTCTTGCAGTTTTTTATGTTGCTTTAGCCTTTGGAATTTTTGCTGTCTGGAATGCATTTAATGATCCATTAATCGCTTTTTTAACGGAAAAACCCCGATCTAAAGAAAGTATTGGGAAATACGGTTTTAGGACTCCATGGATAATTTTCGGAGCCTTTTCTGTTGCCTTTTTGTTTTTCATTATATTCCTCCCCCCAAACATTGATGCTAAATCAAATCCATTACCAGTTTTTATATATATGATTGTGACCATTTGCCTTTTCGATACATGCTATACAATTCTCAATTCCAATCTTACGGCAGGTGCTATTGCGATATTTAAGACAGAAAATTCTAGAAGAAAATTTGGGGTTTTTGCATTAATATTTTCTACGATGGGATTAATTTTGGTTAATGCAATTATTTTACCAAATTTTCTTGAATTTGGCAACAAAGAATCCTTCGTTCTTGCTTCTGGGATAACTATGGTTATTCTATTTATCAATGCCATTATAATTATCCCGGGGATTAGAGAACCAGATCATGTAAAGGAATGTTATTTAGTTGGTCGAGAGGAGACCGGTGAAAAAAAGTTATCGTTAATAAAGATTTTGAAGGTTGCATTGAGTAAAAAGAATTTTATCGTCTACATTATAGCCTATTTCTTGTTTGCAATTGAATATAACCTATTTTACGCTTCCCAATTATATTTTATCGAGGATGTACTGGGGCAAGGTACTGATTTTTTGATGTATGGATGGTTAGCTTTTATAGTGGGATTTTTAGTCGCAATTCCGCTATGGCTGAAGATTAGCAAGAAAATAGGAAATTGGAGGGTATACGGATACGGATATATTTTTATGGGTTTAGCTTTGTTACCATTTTTATGGTTAATTACACCCTTACAATTTATCATTTGCGCATTTTTCGTCGGCTTTTGCTACAGCGCTCCAGCAATCATCCTTTTTCCCATCATATCCGACACATTCGATGAAATAACGGCCACCACAGGAGCACATCAAGACGCGACCCTTCAAGGGATCGCAAATTTCTTTTTCCGATTTTCTTACCTTATTGTAGCGGCGATTATTGCAATAGTTCATATTGCGACAGGTTATATACAGGAACCTAATGCTGTACAAACACAATTAGCCGTAACAGGCGTTCGAGTTCATACTGGACTCATTCCAGCAATTCTTCTTTTAATTGCGGGAATTCTATTCCTTTTGTTCTACGATATCTATGGAGCAAAAAAATTGAAAATACAAGAAATCTTGATTGAGAAAAATATATAATGGTTAGAATATTGAAAATTTAACAAATTTGATTGATTAAAAATGAAACCGATCGAAATAATAATAAAAGAACCAAATAGAATTGAATATAAATCTTGCAGAGAGCGACGATTAAAACCAAACCAAGTTAGAGCTAACGCACTTGCTAGTGGGATAAGTCATGGAACCGAGCTAAATCTATTTAAAGGGACTGCTCCTTTTTATGATAAGATTTTTGACCTGAAAAATAGATTATTTCTAAAGGGTGAGAACTTTAGCTCATATCCCATGAACTTAGGCTATGAATGGGTAGGTAGAGTTGTAGAGATAGGAGAAAATGTGAAAAAATTTAAAAGAGACGACATAGTTCATTTACCTTTAGGACATCGAACAAGTCATACTTTTTTTGAAGATATGGAGACGATGTACGGAAAAATTGAACCTTTACCCGAAAATTTTGATACCGATCAAGCAATATTTTTAGCATTAGCGGGTGTAGCATTACAAGCGGTTCATGACGCTCACATAAAATTGGGAGATCGAATTATTATTTTTGGTTTGGGAACTTTAGGATTAATAATATTACAACTTGCCAAGCTAAATGGAGCTATTTGGATAGACGCTGTCGATCCTATTCCAAAAAGAAGAGCTCTAGCTGAAAAATTAGGTGCTAATAAAACCTATGACCCAATTGACTGTGATGTGGGGATGGAACTTAAAACCAATGATTCTCACGAGGGGGCAGATATCGCTATTGAGGCATCTGGAAACTATAAAGCTCTTCATGATGCAATAAGAAGTGTCAAAATGGCTGGAACTGTTGTAGCGGCTGGTTTTTATCAAGGTAGTGCAGAGGGATTAAGATTAGGAGAAGAATGGCACCACAACAGAATTACATTATATTCGAGTATGGGAGTTTGGGGTTGTCCTCATAGAGGATATCCAAATTGGGACAGGGATCGTATTCACAATGTTGTTATAAAACTATTTCAGGAAAATAAGCTCAGTATTGAAAATTTTATAACACATAAAATACCGTTTCAAAAAGCACAAGAAGCGTACGAATTAATTGATAATAATCCTGAAGAAGTTATAAAAGTAATTTTGACTTACGATAAAGCTTAATTAATAAATTTTAGAAAAGAGGGATATTCAAAAAATGGAAGAATTAAAAGTTGGAGTTATTGGATATGGATATATTGCTAAAATTCATATGGCAATTTTGAAGATTTTTCCCAATGTCAAAGTAACCTCAGTGTTCTCTCGAACTGAAAAAAAGGTTCGAGGTCATAGAAACATTTCTTTTTACAAGGATTATGATAAGATGCTCGAAAAAGAAAAATTGGATATTGCAATGATAACTACACCTACGCATACTCACCAAGAAATATCTTGTGCTTGCGCTGAAAAAGGAATAGACATTTTTTTAGAAAAACCAATGGCTCGTAATGTGATTGAATGTGATAAAATCATCGATTCAATGAAGGAAAATAATATTAAACTTTTTGTTGGACACAGTTTGAGGTTCTGGTCGACATATGCAAATGTTAAATATTATTTGGAGAATAATAATTCTGAAATTGGTACAATTCAGTCAATTTCTTCAAAGAGACTTAGCACATTTCCCTGGAGTAAATGGTTCGCAGATCAAAAAAAATCTGGAGGAGTTATATTAGACCTATCAATACACGATATTGACTATATTTTATGGATTTTAGGAACTCCCATATCTGTTTCTTGTAAAGCGAGTAAAATTAATAAATACGGTATGGATTTATTTGGTGAATCTATAACAAATTTAAATTATCAAAATGCTAATGCAGAATGCGAGGCAAGTTGGGCGCAACCAGAAGATTACGAATTATTAATGAAGACAAAAATAATTGGATCTGATGGGTATATTGAATTTGACGAAGAAACAATATATAATAAGGAAGATCTCCAGATGGAAGATGTGTATAAATCAGCTAATGCCTATTATAATCAATTAGAACACTTTTTTGATGTGATAGTAAATAGAGAAAAAAAGTTTTTGCTTTCTCCACGTGAGGCCAAAGAGGCTGTTAAAGTATGTTTGGCTTCAATTAAATCTGCTGAGAATGAGGGAAAAGTAATTTTTTTGGAAGATTTTTAATTTTTTTTTTTATATTCATAATTTCAATTTAATCTTATTAGAAATAATTTCCCATATCGATATAATCTTCGAGTGTTAATGATATGGATAGGTAAGAATTTTAGAAAAAGACTGAAATCTCAAAAATATTAGGAAAAAATTGATGAATAAGAAGTTCAATAAATAAGATTTTGCTAATCTATTTCACTTCTTTTATGATTAATCTCTAAAAGTAAAATGAATACAAACTTAATTTTTATTGGAATAACTTAGATTGGTTTTTAGGCTATAATAAAAACACTAATAATATCTTTATTTTGTGTTATGAATAAGAAAGGTAATTAATCATTTTTGAGGAGGTCTACAGAAATGTCTGAGACCTTTAGATGTAATACTGTATGTTCTATCCAAGCTTGTTGGAATGATTGTGAAGATTCACTAAAAGAAAAGATAAATCGTAGTAAATTTGTAAATAAGATAAGAAACAAACTAATGGAAAAAAAGCGTGAAAAATTAAATCATTAGAATTTGATTATTTTATAAATATATATTAGCGGTTTAGCTCATGAAAAAAATAACATAAATTAAATTATTATTTATGTATCTCATGGAATTAATGATTTTAAACCATAAGAGAAACCTTAATATTGCTTAGTTTTCATACATTTTATGTAGAAGGGTTGTATTTAAATCTGGAGGAGATTAATTATGGTTGAAATAGATAAATGTAAAATCAGATGTAATACAGAAGGGTGTTGGAAAGAATGCGAGGATTATTTAAAAGAAAAGATAAACAGGAGCAAGTATGTTAAAGATGTTCGTGAGCATCTAATGAAAAAGAGACGCGAAAAACACAAGTTTTCTAAAATAAGCTAATCTACTCAAATCCATGTTTTCCCATCAGAGGGACAAATCTCACACCTGTGATTTTTTTCTTTTTTGTTTCTCCGTCAATGTTTTGGATTTTATATAAATATTGCGTGAATCGCTTGGAGCCCGCGGGTATGCACATAATACCCCCCTCTTTCAACTGATCTTTTAGAGGTGAAGGTATATCGCTGGGCGAGGCTGCGGTGACTAATATTTTATCATAAGGAGCTTCTTTATCATAACCCAAAGTCCCATCTCCTACAATTACCGTGATAACCTCATCATAACCCGTTTTCTTAAAATTTTCGCGTGCATTTTCTGCTAGATCCTCATGCCGCTCTATTGTATATATATGACCCGGAGATTTAGAATCTGGAGGAGCGATTATTTCGGCACATAACGCAGCATGATATCCCGAACCTGTTCCCACTTCAAGAACCTTTTCTCCCTCTTTCAACTCGAGAATTTCACACATCATCGCATTCATATGGGGTGCGCTAATTGTTTGACCCGATCCTATTGACAATGGAGAATCCACATACGCAGAAGATTTGACATCCTCAGGGATAAATAATTCTCGCGGTACTTTGAGCATGGCATCAATTACATTTTGCTGCGTTAAAATCCCCCGGTCCTTCAAACTCTCAACTAATTCCTTTCTTTTTTCTTCGAAGTTCATTTTTTCTCTCCGTTGTATTTATTTATGATATTTATGATAATAAATAATCTTTTTTCAAAAATGGTTTAATAAAATATATACACGGTTAAAAGAAAAGCGAACTTTACCCGAGCAGAAAAGATTTTTAGAAGAAGTGGTTGTGTTTTTGATTATAAGATCTTTGGTGTTCTGGTGATTTTAAAGATTCTATCTCCAGATTGTGGTTTGGATTGGAGAGATGCATTAATTTGGATTGATGATGAGCTTTTTCCTAATTGTATTGACTTAACTTTCTCGCCGCTGATGAATATTTTTTTTAAGACATCCTCGAGTAATATTTGTTCATTTTCAATGAAAATTCTCTCTCCCTCTTCTATAGAGAGGTTTTGATTTTCAATAAGTATATTTGCGGTTTTTGTGTTAGAATTATAGGAGAGAATTTTTCCAATATATGCCCTTTTCCATTTTGAAGTATTGCCTCTTGTTTCTAATTGGATTTCTTCTGGAGTGGGAGTCTGAAAATAAAATCCCGTATGAAAGCTTCGGTTGTATACTTTAGAGAGCCTCTTTAGCCACCCATCTATCTTGTTCTGGGTAAACGTATTGGTATAATAGCTATCTATGGCCTCTCTATAACATTGGCATACGGTTTTTACATACAATGGATCTTTCATCCTTCCTTCTATCTTGAAGGCATCAATATTGGCTTCAATTAATTCGGGAATATGTTCGATCATGCACAAATCTTTCGCATTCAAAAACATTTCTCCATTATAAATGAACTCATTATTTTGATCATCTTTAACCGTCCATTCTCGTCGACACGGTTGCATACATTTTCCTCTATTCGCAGAATATTCTGAGGAATCCTCCACTATGGCTGAAAAATAACACCTCCCGCTAATTGAGGTACACATTGATCCATGAACAAAACATTCTATTTGGCAAGTTTTAAGACTTTGCTTTATTTCTTTTATTTGGTCAAGGGAAAGTTCTCTAGCTAAAATTAATCGTTCCGCTCCCAAATTTTCATAATATTGGGCTGACATGATATTAGAGATATTAGCTTGAGTAGATATATGAAAATTGATATCAAATTCCCTCGCATATTCAATAGCAGCTATATCATGAGCTATAATCGCATCAATCTCTGCTTCTTTCGCCTTTCTAATTACGCGCTTCAATTCTTCTAACTCAGAATTATATATAAGGATATTTGTACATAAATAGGCTTTCGAGGGGGGTTCCTGTGAGTGACAATATTCAACAATTTTGCCCAAATCGTTCTCTTTAAAATTCTGCGCATTCCTTCTCATATTAAAGTTTTCGAGACCAAAATATATTGAATCGGGAATAGTTTCGATGAACTTTAATGTCTTCCAATCTTGAACCGGGGCTAATAGCTCGGGGGTATCTATTGAATTTGATTTCATAAATTTTAGTTTCTGTCTGTACCTTAGTATAAGTAAAATTATGAACGATAAATTTTTTTCTCTAATAAGTAATAATTTACAAAATAAGGTGAATAAGAATTGAAAGTTGTATTATTCAACGGCAGCTCTAGAAAAAATGGAAATACATATCATGCTCTCCAAGTGGTACAAGAAGAGTTAGAAAAGCAAGATATCCAATGTGAATATATCTGGTTAGGTGGGACAAACTTACAAGGATGTACTGCGTGTGGAGTTTGCATAGAAAAGAAAGATGGAAAATGCGTCCTTCCCGATGATGGGATGAACGAATATATCGAAAAAATGATTGATGCAGATGGCATCATTTTAGGAAGTCCTACATATTTTGCTGACGTTTCAGCGAATATGAAAGCACTAATAGAACGAGCGGGATATGTATGCAGAGTAAGCGGAGATCTGTTAAAAAGGAAAGTGGGCGCCGCAGTGGTCGCGGTCCGGCGAGGAGGAGGCACCCATGTCTTTGAAAGTATGAATTATTTCTTCTTGATTGCGCAGATGATAGTGGTGGGTTCGAGTTATTGGAATCTTGGGTATGGACAAGCGCCCGGTGATGTGAAAGAGGATGAAGAGGGCATTCAAACTTTTAAGACTCTCGGTGAAAATGTCGCATATGTCTTGAAAAAGCTTAAAGCATAATTAATTATCTCTCTCTTAATTTTTTCTTAAAAATCATTTTAAAAAGTTTTACAAATATTTCAACTTTCTTTATTTTAATAGAAAATATTAAAATGGACTCATATTGAAAAATGAATAACAACCTTATCTTAAAATGGCTGCTTATTGTAGGGGGAGTAGTGGCTGCTTATTGTAGGGGGAGTAGTTGTGGTTCTCATTCCCGCGATATTATATGATCTCGCATGGTCTCTACTCTTTTTATACCTATTAGACAAGGAAAATCTACTTTTCTCAAAGGTTAAAAACGAATAAACAAATCATAAGCTTTTTTTATTCTGATAAGATTTATAACTTTTAGATCTGATTTTAAATAGAAAAAGAATCATTAGGAAAAGGACCATCTGAACTTAATAAGTGAAAATAATGAGCAAAAAAAGGAATGTTTTATTTATAATGTGTGACGCTCTTCGATGGGATCACCTTGGTTGTATGGGAAATAAGACAGTAAAAACACCAAATATTGACAGGTTAGCGGATCAAGGAGTCAAATTCACCAATTACTTCTGTACAAACCCTATCTGTATGCCAAATCGCGCTACATTAGAAACGGGTGTATATCCTAATGTACACGGTGTGAGGAGTAATGGAATTAATATGGACGAACACATCCCGACGATGATAAAATCCTTGCGAAGACGAGGGTGGCATACCGCAGCTATCGGTAAGATACATCATCAATATTGGATGGCACCATTTAAACATCGCTATAAGTCTTATGAAGGCTTAGTGGAGTGGGCCAAGGAAGAAGTCACCTCAGAGAATTTTCCAAGTCCCTATTATGGTTATGAAGAAGTCGAGGTGGTATCTGGCAATGGATCTATTTGCGCGGGACATTATCTTGAATGGTTAGAAGAAAAATCACCAAATGAAGCGGAAAAAATGAAAAAGAAAGTGGTAAATTATGATAATTTATTTAGCCTCTATTGCGACCCAATCCCAGCGGACCTTTATAACACGACCTATGTGAAAGAGAGAACTATCGCCTTTCTGGAAAGATATGCCAACGGAATTTATGGGGATAAGCCGTTCTATTTACATTGTTCCTTCCCAGACCCCCATTATCCATTATATCCTCCCGAAGAATATCAAGAAATGTATAACCCTGAGGAAATTGAACTTCCTCCAAGTTTTAATGATATCGAAAGACTCTATAATCATGAGTATTTGGGGCCATTACTTGAAAATCCTCCTTTCAAAAAAGCCTTTCTAAGAGAATCTTCTGAGGAAGAAGTTAAAAATATTACTGCTTTAACATATGCGTCAATCTCCTATGTAGATTTCTGCATCGGTCAAATTCTCGCGGCATTAGAAAAATTAGGATATTCTGACAATACTATGGTCCTATTTTCCAGTGATCATGGAGATCTTATGGGAGATCATGGATTATTGTTCAAGGGTCCATGCCCATTTAACGGCGTTCTACAGATTCCCCTTATATGGAAAGTTCCCGGAGTCTCTGAAGGATCGACGTGTGATTCCTTGGTAAGTACTATAGACCTACCAAAAACTATTTTGAGTACGTTAGATATTCGAGAACGTTATCATCCTCCAGATATGCAAGGGTTTGATATCACTAGTATTCTAACAGATAATGATCTTAGCATTCGGAGCTCTGTTTTTATTGAAAATGATGAGGAGATTGGACCGCTCGAGTCAAGGTTAAGACATTTAATTACCCAGGATTACAAATTAACTGTATATGAAACTGCGCCAGAATTCGGAGATTTATATGATCGAAATAATGATCCCAATGAGTTGAATAATCTATGGGATGATCTATCCTATAGAGATATACGTTGTAAGTTGCTTAACCAATGTCTAAGGGAAAATTTGAAAGCACAGACAAAATATCCAAAACGTATAGCGGGTAGTTGAGAACATAATTGATTTGATCATTCCAAACATTTTTAATCTTTTTCTTTAATGATTTGACTTAATTGTTATGAAATTAGACAAACTTAAAATAATATAAGCTCAAATTCTATATCATAATTATCGGATAACTATTTGAGAGAATTTAAGAAATGAGTGAAAAATATAATGTACTTTTTATAATTTCAGATCAACATCGAGCAGATCATCTGAGTTGTGCGGGAAATGAGGTATTAAAGACCCCAAATCTTGATAAATTAGCTTCCCAAGGTGTAAGATTCACTAATGCGTTTTGTACCAACCCTATGTGCATGCCAAACCGTGCAACATTGCTTACAGGGCTCTATCCGAATGTTCATGGTGTTCGCAGTAATGGAATGATCATGTCAAGGGAAATTCCTACAATTACGGACACTTTAGTTGATAAGGGATGGCACACTGCGGCATTTGGAAAATTACACCATCAATTTAATACCCCTCCGTATAGAATTGGGGACAAATCTGCTGAATCATTTCATGATTGGGTATTCCCTAAAAAAGGTGAGTATCCGGTTCGAGAAAACTTCCCGATTCCCTATTACGGATATCAAGAAGTTGAGACTGTGATTGGTCATGGACCATGTCTCACTGGACATTATATGAATTGGTTAGAAGAAAGAGCTCCTGAGTTGGCAGAATCAATGCGAGAAAGATGGGATGATATTGATAATTTCTTTTCTGTATTTTGTGAGCATGACTTACCTAAGGATCTCTATTCTACAAAATATGTGGAAGAACGCACTATAGCTTTTTTAGAGCGCCACGCCAGAGGTGAGTATGGAGACAAACCATTTTATGTTCATTCTTCCTTTCCAGATCCACATCAACCTGTCTGTCCACCAGGAAAATATCGAGAGCTTTATAATCCAGATGATGTGTTCTTGCCAGATAATTTCGATGATCTAGAGAATTTATGTGAACATCCATTTTTAGCTCCTTATCTTAATGTATTTCCAGGAGCGATGCTCAGAGAAACCAATGAAAAAGAGGTAAAACAATTTATCGCGTGGACATACGGCACTATTGCGTTAATAGACCATAGTATAGGACAAATTTTAGCCTCTTTGGATAAGTTGGGATATGCCGACAATACGATTGTGATTTATACGAGTGACCATGGAGATTTAATGGGAGAACATGGACTCCTTTTCAAAGGGCCGGCTCCGTTTGAAGGAGTATTCAATGTACCCTTAATTTTTCGTGCTCCAGAAATCAACCCTAACACAGTCACGGATGCTTTGATTGCATCTATAGACCTACCAAAAACTATTTTGAGTATGTTAGATATTCGAGAACGTTATCACCCTCCTAACATGCAAGGAAAAGACTATACGGAAGTTTTAAGGGATCCCTCAAAAGAAGTAAAGGATTGCATCCTTATAGAAAATGATGAAGAAGTTGGTCCAAAAGGTCCGCTTTATGTTAGATTACGACATTTAATCACCAAAGAATATAAACTTACAGTTTATGAGGATAAAAATAAAAATTTAGAACATTATGGAGACCTTTTTAACCGAAAGAAAGATCCCGGAGAATTGAATAACTTATGGATTAAGGATAGCATGGAAAGTCTTAAATTAAAGTTAGTAAACAAATTGCTCCATAAAAATCTTCAAGCCCAATCTCGCTTCCCAAAACGGATAGCTGGGACATAGTTTTATTACTTTATTTTTCCAGATTTTTTCTAAGGAAATTTAATCTTTCAATAAAACTCACTCATCAAGGAAAAAATTTTACCTTCAGTAACAGCAAAAAGACTAGTTTTAAAAATCATTGAATCATAAAATTAATTTATGAAATCTAATGCTTCAAAAGTTTTACTCACTCCCATTGAATCTAATTATTATGAACTGATTCAGAAATCTTTTGATACATTTGGAGGTCTCGAATCTCTGATTAAAGGAAATGTTTTTATCAAATTCAACGGGACAATGCAGTTCAAGAGTGCTATAGCAGATCCCGAACTCATTTTATCTATAATTCAAGTCATACAAGACCATTCATCTCCTAAACAAATCTATGTAATGGAAAACCCTGCGGTTGCAACTTTTAGTCGTATAGTATTCCAAATAGAAGATCTATCAAAGCGAGTGAAACACCTAGGAGCAAAACCTCTCTATTTGGATGAGGAAAAATCTACTAAGGTGAATTTTGAAGGAGAAGTTCTTGATAAACCGATTGCTATTCCTAAGATTCTTCATGAAAATTTGATAAAACGTAAGGATCAGAATACCTATATTAATGTAGCCAAATTAAAGGCGCATGTGTTATCCGAAATGACGTGCTGCATTAAAAACCAGCATGGATTACTTTATGATGAGGATAAAATGTATAATCATCATTTAATCCACGAAAAAATGGTTGATATCATGAACCTTTTTAAACCCGATTTTAATATTGTGGATGCCAGTTCGGTGGTGAATTATGGTCCTATGGCAATTTTCGAAGATTGGGAGGTGCCTATGAATTTAATTATATCTGGAAAGGATCCCGTGGCTGTGGATACGATATGCTCAGACTTAATTGGGATTGATGATGTGAAGCACGTCCGTTTAGCTGCAGAACGTGGATTCGGTAATAATAAACGAGATAGAATAGAAGTATTACCTTCTGAAGATTTAATTGATCAATATCGTGTGAAATTGAGTCATAAAGATATTCCCAACCCCATTCCCCCATCAGTTAAAATCTTTAAAGGAAAAGAAAAAACTTGCAAAAGTGGCTGTTCGTTTCTCGAACCTGTTTTTATGTGGTTTGGAAATCAGACTGAATTATCCAAATGTATCGGAATTTATGGAAAAGGGCATAATATAGAAGAATTGGATATTTATGATGGACCCTTTATCGTGAATGGACCATGCGCAATTGAAGAACTCCAAGACTATTTCATCCAGAGACAAGACGAGGAAGATGTTGAAGTCCATTATATTCATGAACACCTGAACATCGCCGAGGTTGGCACGGCACTCAGACACGCTATGAAGATTCCGATATCTGAATTAAAGGATTTACTTCCCTGCAGCTTGGCAAAAATGGTTGCCTTAATGTTTTGGGCGAAATTTAAAGGAGGGAAGTTCATTTCCATACGCTAATCTATACAGTTGTGTAAAAGGAAAAGTTTATACTGGAAGATATTTATAGTCGACTTTATTAATTATTAATGAAAAGTATTTATTTTCATAATACGGGTAACTCCTAAGAGTATTATAATTAATTAACGGGGGATCTTATGAAGAAATTAAATAAGTATATAATAGTGATTTCGATGGTCTTTTTCATGGGCTTTTTCTCTATATTAAGCTATACTATCAATTCTCGAGCTCAATCAGGTGAATTTGTCTATAATACTTCAGCTAGATTTAATATTTTGGAATATGCGTATAGTTCAAGTTCAGAACAAAATTTAAATTATATTAATTTAAACCTTCCCTCGGGAGATGTATGGAATCTAAAAAATCTTCAAGTAAATTTCACTGAAATTAAGTTTGATAGAGAAATTTT
Organism: Promethearchaeota archaeon; assembly: GCA_008080735.1. Lineage (GTDB taxonomy): Archaea > Asgardarchaeota > Lokiarchaeia > Sigyniarchaeales > SOKP01 > TEKIR-8. The sequence continues at coordinate 14,800 of SHMW01000028.1, read as the reverse complement.
CATTGGTGAAAATTTTTCACGTAATTATGATATAATGAGTAAGGATGTAGCCATAATGTCTATTCAATTAGAATTAACTTCGGAGACAAAGATTTTTGGTGCATATATTTACGGGCAAGCGGGTAATACTAATCCCGGTGATGATATTTATTTTCAAATTCAAGGATACGATGATCAATTTAATAGACCTAATGGAACCATTTTTGCTGGGAAGAATCTAAAATTGAATATTTCTGGTGATCTTAAATGGTACTATCAAAAATTCTTAATACCCCCAATTTTACCCGAAGGAAACTATTCTTTATTATTTAATAATTCTGGTATTCAAACCGGAAATACATTTTATAGGTGGGACTACAACAATGTTAATCCAATATATCCAGAATTATATAAATCAGTCCTCTCGGGGTCAACTTGGTATCCCTCAAATGAATCAACTTTTCTTTACAAATTGGATCAAATCAAATTGAATGATTTTTACCCAAGTGATATAAATATGTCTGTTAAAATCGGGGATGATTACCATCCAGTAGATAACATAATAAATAAAGGAGAGGGAAAATTGAACTTGACAAATATAAACCTTCTCTCTGACAACAGTAATCCAATATCTATCGAGGTTTTAAATAACCAGTCAAGTCCCTTAATCTTTAACGTCACCTACTTCAGTAGATTTTCTAAAAATCTGCATTCACTCGGAACCAGTATTATAAGAACTTCTGGAGATTATATTAATTGGACCTTAGAACCTGAGATAATAGATTGTAGTTGTAATAATTCTATTAGATTTGATTATCCAAATAATTGGGAAGATCTTCGTATTTTTAGAGATAGCGTGGATATCACTGTTAATTGTACAATTGAGACAAATGAGAAATATTTAGAAATACCAGATAATGAAATTAAAGATGCCAATTGGGAAATAAGAGCGGCAACGAGGAAAATAGATTTTTCAATATCCTTCGGGTCTCTTACTCTTGAACCTCTACAAGATCTCCAATTCTCTGTTAATTCACCCTCTATTGATGGTAATCTGACTTTTATTTTATATGATCCAGATGGATTTTTAGAAAATCAACAAACTAAGTCAGTCAGCTCAGAAGATACTACATTTTCATATCAAATACCTGAAAACCCACTTGATGGTATTCATACTGGTTATATAATTTGGAATAATGCAACAAATGCGGGAATACAAATACAAACCTTTCAAATTACCATTCCTTTTACGTTAGACCCAATGGTAGTGATTATAATTGCTCTGGCCTCTATGCTTGGATTAGCGGGAAGCGTCTCTGGATATCAAGTGTATAAGCGTGTGAAGGCTTCGAAAGAACGACACCGTCTAAAAATTTACAATAAATATATGGATATACTTAATCTCCAATACATCTTAATTATTGACAAAAAGTCAGGATTGGATGTATACCAACAGAAATTCACGGGAAAGGAAATGGACGCTACCTTAGTATCGGGATTTTTAGATGCGATGAGATCATTTGGTATCGAATTAACAAATTCTAAAGATCAAACTCAAACTATAAAGCTTGAATTCCAAAACTCGAAAATCTTAATGACAGAGTACAAAGAATTCCGTGTGATATTAATTATGAATGAGAATCCGTCTGAAGATTTTCTCGAATCGATAAGAAAGCTTTCACTTGAAATAGAAAAATATTATGGAGATGCGATACGGCAATTTCGAGGGGGAAGCATAAAAGAATTTAGAAATATCAAAAAATTAGTTGACCATCATCTGAATACTTCCCTTATTTATCCATTGGAAATTAATGATAATCTTGAGATAAAACTCTCCTCTGAGGAGAAGTCAATAATAAACAGAGCTAAGCACATTATTAAAAAGCGCAATGTCAATTACTTCTTTGTGAGTCATTTACTCGGTACTAAGGGGGGCTTCCCAGTTAAGGACGCAGAAACAGTTCTATCTCTAATTGAGAAGAACATTTTCCAGCAATACCAGAATTCTCAATAGTATTAATACAAATTTTATTCTCATATCGTTATATTTTTTTCAGAAAAAATTTTTTACTCAGTTTAGTTTACAATATTCAGTAAAAATTTTTTACTTCATGGAGATTAATTGAGATGAAAACTTTGAAAAAGCTCACTATTACAGGAATAATTCTCCTCGCTTTTATATTCAATATCTGTGTAATGATTGATCAGGTCGGATGGGTTAGGGCTCAATCATCCAATTTTTCAGTTCAGACAGATGCTATTTACACATTCCAAGAATATTCTCAAAATAATGGTAATTTATCCCTTTTAAATAATTCTTTCCAAGTACCGATTCCCACTCCAAGGTGGAATCTTACCAGTTTTGAATTTAATTTTTCTGATATTAATTTAGAGAGAGAGATAGTTATAATTGAGGATAATAGAACGGTAGGTTTTAGCATAATAAGCTCTTCTCAACCCGCTTTAGGTGTTCATATTAATGTAACTGAATCAATAGAGTTGTTTTCTGTTTATCTATACTGCTTTATTTCAGGATCAACTAAGATTTCTGATGCAAAAGTACAAATAAAGGAAAATGGGGTTGGCGGAAGACCTAATGGACCTATCTTAAGATCTACTGCACTAAATATCTCTACGACACCTAATTGGTATAAACAAGAATTTTCCGAATCAGTCAAATTGGAAGAAGGAGTTTATTCAGTAGTAATTAATTGTACGGGCCTAAGTTTTAATGAAGATCTAAATATTTATTGGTTTTTAAATGATAAAACTCCTGATGATCCCACTCTTCAAATTTCACAATATAAAAATTTACTTGGTGGCATATGGACTACTCCATCACCTGGGGCTTATCTATATAAAATAGCCCAAAAGCGAAATCAAACATATTTTCCAGAAGATATTGATATGAAAATACATTTAGGAGGAATTAATTATTCAATTTACAACAGAGGTCAGAAGGGAAATGGATACATCAATCAGACTTATCAGCTATATGATCCTGAAAGACCTTTTATTCATTTCACTATTTCTAATAATATATCAGTCACTCTCGCGTATAATTTGACATATTCCATTGAATTAACCAGTCTTTTTTTAAGCAGTGCTGAATTAACTATTGAAGCCTTCTCAGATAACATATGGTCATTAAGTCCCCAAATCTCACGGATTTCTGATAATTATTCCGTGAAATTTATTTATCCCACGAATTGGCAGATTAATTCGATTTTAAGAGATGGATTTGATGTTACATCGAATGTGACTATAAATTCCACCTTAAGTTATGTAATTATTCCCAATAAAACAATTATAAAAGATTCTGACTGGCAGATAATGGCACATTCTCCTCAAATGAGTTTCACATTAAATGTTCCCAAAACGAGTTTTGAACCAAATCAAGAAATAAAAGCATCTCTTACGCTTCCCTCGATTAGCGGAAATGCGACTTTTGTATTAATTGATGCACTAGGCTTTGAAGAATATCGGGAAACTCAGGAAATCATCTCTTCTGAACATATTTTTTCCTATGTTCTCTCTGCTAACCCAAACGAAGGAATCTACCAAGGATATTTCTATTGGTATAATCAAACACATGCAGCAGTGAAATTACAAGAGTTTGCAGTAAACATCGATTATTTACCCTTGATAGTTACCATCGTCTCAATATTACTTCTTATGGGAAGCATCAGTGCGTTCGGTACCTATAAACTGGTTAAACGACAAAAACGATTGAAAAAAGAGCGACGGGAAAAAATCTATAACAAATATATGGACATCTTAAATCTCCAATATATACTCATAATTAATAAAGAATCGGGATTAAATATATATGACCAAATCTTCCTTGGCAAAGATATTGACCCTACTCTCATATCGGGGTTTCTTGAGGCTTTACGCTCCTTTGGATTAGAATTAACAAGTTATGAAGGGAATTCTCAAACAGTAAAATTGGAATATCAAGATTCAAAAATTTTGATGGCGGAATTTAGAAGTTTCCGGTTGATTTTGATAATGAGTGAAAATCCTTCCCAAGACTTTTTAGATTCTATTCGAGAATTATCTTATGACATCGAAACCACCTATGGCCCATTGCTTAAAAATTTTAATGGAGACATATCCCAATTTAAGGGAATTAGAGATTTAATCGATAAACATTTGCAGACCAAATTGATTTATCCCTTAACAATCAATAAAAATATAAATATAGAAAAACTCAATTCAAAAGAACAAAGAATTATAGAAAAAGCGAGAAATACCATGAAAAAACGATTTAACGATTATTTTTATGTCTCACAACTATTTTCACATAAGGAAGGATTCGAGATTGATCTTGCTGAGATGATTTTAGATTTAATTGAAAAAAAGGTATTTCACCCGAAAACAAACGCCTAAATTATTCTAATCTATAAAACCATTCTTTTTCATCTATTCTTTTAGGATTATGTTCCAACAATTTCAATCCTAAGATCTACACTTCTTCCCTTAATTTATGAAGATTAACTTCGCAAGATTCGTTAGACTTTTATTTTCAAAACTCATCTAATTATCTATATTCATCATAATGGTGTTGGATAATGCAAATCCATTCCGATTTCAATATACGGTTTACACCCGAAAAATGTACAGGATGCCGTACTTGTCAATTAATCTGCTCTTTCACCTACCATCATCAGTTTAACCCCGATTTGTCCCATATTCGAATCAGACATCCATATGGTCGAAACCCCAGCTTAAACATTTTGGAATCTTGTAAGCGATGTGGCTTATGTGTGGAACACTGTATCTACGAGGCGCTCGAAATAGTGGAGGATGAGGAGCTATGAATTGGCACGGTTATACGGGCCAGATCCTCGATATCGATCTTTCAAGTGGAAATGCGATCCTTAAAGAAGAAGACTTGGATGATCTTATGCAATTTGTAGGTGGAATTGGGATGAATTGCAGACTCGCGGCAGAGCTTATCCAACCTAAAATCGAGCCTTTATCGCCCGATAACCCAATTATTGTTGGTACGGGGCCTTTAGTTGGGTCTATTATGCCAGGCGCTTCCCGAACGGTCGTGATGTCGAAGTTTCCCGCGACTGGTGCTATTGCCAATTCCTGCGGGAGTATGAGTTTTGCATTTTACATGAAACAAGCGGGATATGATCACATTATTATCCGAGGAGGAACTGACGAGCCTTGCTATTTGCATATAAACAATGATCAGATACGGATTAACGATGCTACTCATTTGTGGGGCAAAGATATCGTAGAAGCCACCAATATCCTTAAAAAGGAGTACGGAAATTCGGGAGTGATCGCGATTGGGCAAGCGGGGGAAAATATGGTGGTTTCTGCATTAACCTTAATTGATAAAACATCCACCCTAGGGAGAGGGGGACTCGGGGCAATAATGGGTTCAAAACATCTTAAAGCAATCATCATCCAAGGCAATAAAGGAATTACCATCGGACGTCCAAAAGAATTTATGAATCTTTACCGTGACTTATATAACCGCATTGCTAATTATCCTCAACGTAAATCTTGGCATGAACTAGGTATGCTACGCTCCTTACCGATTAATATGATCTTAGCTGCCAAAGGGCAGAAAAAGAAGGCTCGGCAATGTAATGAACGCACCTATCTGAAAAAAATTAAATATCGACGGATGGCTTGTCCGTCGTGCCCTATGGCTGATAAGGACCTTCTGGAACTTCAAGAGGGAAACTTTTCTGGACTGACTAATTATACCTCTTCCGTTATTAATCCTTTCCTTATGCTGACTCTCGATGGGCTGGAAACCTATGGTCAAGCTATTAAAGCGTTTGATTTGATTAATCGATATGGTCTTGATTCTCTGACTATCACCGCATTATTAGACTTTTTGGCAGCGATAAATGAAGAGGGAACACTCACGGAAGCGGAAACGGGAGTCGATTGGAAACGAGATTATCATTCTTTAATACGCTTGATTGAGATGTGCGCTTTTCGAGAAGGATTTGGAAATATTCTTGCGGGAGGCTGGAATACATTAGCAAAAACATATCCTGAACTTGATAAGAAAATGCTTGTTATCAAAGGTCTCGATGTGGTGTTCGAGCCACGCTTCTTAAGGATGGGGACTATGGAGTTTGAACAAGTAGTAAATCCAAAAGGGGCGCATGTAGCTTCTGGAGGCTCTCCTACCTATGTAGGCGCGGGACATACGAAGGAAAAATTTCGGCGACATTTTGCTCGGATGGGAATTCCGCAAGAAGCATATTCACGTCTATTTAACCCTCCTAGACCAGATATGGGGGTTGATATAGGCCGATTGACTCGCTATTCTGAAGATTGGTACACGATTCTGACAAGTTTAGGATTGTGTGCTCGAGCCCAAATGAATCGGTTTTATAGTATTGAGTCTGTAGCGAAATTTTACAATGCTGCCACGGGACTTGATATCACTCCAGAGCAGCTGAGAAGTGCAGCGGAACGCACGTGGAATCTATTGCGAATTCTAAACCAAAAAGAAGGATTTTTCCGTGCTGATGATAAATTTCCGCCCGAGTGGTTTAAACCCTTAAAATACGGAGATCATCAGCTCGAGTTTAAAAACTTCGAAGGGGATGTGAAGATAACCCGGGAAATAGCCGAATCTCTATTGGACCACTATTATGATGAACGCGGATGGGACAGAGAAACTGGACATCCGACCGTCAATAAAATTAGAGAATTAAATCTTGACGGTCTTGATTAATATTGAAATCTTCCCTCTTAATAAGCAATATCTTTGATTCACTGGTTTTGTCCATTTTGGTGGATTTTTTCCTTCCTTCAATTCAATATAATAGAATATTAGATGATATCTCTCAATGGAAAAATGAAGCTAGGACTAGTATTCGAAATTCTTAAATACTCGAAAATTGTAAAATTTATTATCTAAGAAAATAAAAAATAATAATAATTAAAAAACATCAATTTATTATTGTTATATACTAAACAGAATACAACTTATAGAAAAGAGTGGGAAAAAATATGGGTAAAGACGAACTTTTTGTTAAGAGAGTATTCGAAATTATAAACGAACTTAAGATCCCCCTCATCGATGAGCGCGTGTACGATGATGTCAAAATTAGTTCTAAAAATGGTATCGTTCACGTGACATTTGAATTCGAAGAGGATGAGAGCGTTATTCGGGGCTTTCTCGGTTTAGCTGAATATTTCCATACAGTCATTATCAAGAGAGAAGATGAGTTTTTCATTCCACACGACTCGATGCTTTTCATTTTAAAGAACGCATAGGCGTAAATCTTAGAAATCCATTAAGATAATTTTGCTAAAATTGCCTTTCCGTTATTCTTTTTATTTTTCTCTTTTTCTAATTTTATAATTTCCGCTTACATAAATTTTCCAACCTTGATAAATAGATTAAAATTCTCATTTAAAGTACCTATTAACCAATAGTTCAGTCTTGGACGAAAACTGAGAGGTTTCCCCATGAAAATTTTCCAGTTCTTTCTCGAACTCATGTTCGAAGCGTTTCAGAAATATCTCCATTTTTTTAAACAATATGGGAAGATATCGGTCTGCGGTAAGAGCTAGAACGGTATATCTCCCGTATTCGAAATAGAGTTTTACTTGATCTTTGTCAATTATGCGCAGATTTTTTCGCTCATTGGTAATTTCCGAGATTAATTTCAAAATGCCAGAAAGACCCCCTGTAATAAGATCTTCACTTAGAGCACTCTGATTCCTCGAGTCAAAAGTTTTTGAATAGATACACAGCGAATTGCGGTTGAATACATAGAGATTTCGGAGAGCATCTGCCCAAATGGATTCTTTGGAAGATAAAATCTCGGGGAGAGGCATGATCCATACTAAGATAATGATCAACAGAAGCGTATTTATCGCTTTCGTCAGTTCTGGAATCCACCAAAGATCTGGATGCGCCAAAAAGGTTTGCAAAGCAATAATCTTTATGAATATCCCTCCTAGAAACCCGGAGATTGCGCAAAACAAGAAAATACTTGAGATTGCCCCCCTATATTTCAGTGTATTTCTTTCGGTCGAAAAGTCCCCTGTAAACGCAAATAAGAGAATCAGAGCTATAGGTAAGGCAAGTGGAAGGAATATAGTGGAAAATATTGGTCTTAAAATCCCGGAAAAAATGATCAAAATCGAGATAATTAAAATTGCCGCACTAAAACTCCATTTGCGTCCCATGTTATCCAAGAAAATTCCTGTGATCCCGACTGCGACGAGTAATAAACTGAAGAAAAAAAAGGGGTTCGTAAAAAGGGGCGCGTTGAATTCAAAGGCATTTCCGATGGTATAGCCTAAACTCAAAAATGCTAATAAATAGCCCAAATGCGATTTCTCTAAGAGAATCTCCTTAAAACTATGATCTGAGGTTAAGCGCTCCTCTGTTTCCACGTAGCTATAAACTCTGGAAATTGCGAATTCTATTGCCAAGAATGTGATATTTATGATGACAAACGCCATTATATCAAGATTTATCAAAACAATTAGAAGATGTGAAATAATGAAGGAGATAATGAGTAAATAGCTGAGAAGGCGCCCCCTATTTAAGATGGTTGTTTCATGAGTAAATACAGTTAAGAGGTCAATAAGATAGATTCCCGAAGCAAAAAGTAACGATGAGATTGGGAAAATAGTATATACTAATTCATCATAGAACAAGAGAACCGCCGAAAGAGAGATTAGAGAAGAAAGTATAACCAAGAATCTCATCCGTCGCTTGATCTTATCGACAAGAAAACCCGCCAAGGCGAATGTTAGGATAAATACGATTATTGCGACGATATTCACCAGAGAAAACATTTCATCGGTATTAAAACTAATAAAATGAGAAAGAATAAAGTCTAAAATAAAAATCCAGTGGGAAAATCCAATAAAAAAGTAAAAAAATCCACGTTTGGAGAGATCAACATCTCTAACAAACACTTTTCGAAACCAGTAGGAAATTGAACTCTCCATGGTGTTCATTCGTTTTTATTTGTTCAGTTTAATCAATATTATTCATTTTAAAGGTAAATAGTTTTTGAACTTTCGGCTAGTTTAAGGCATAATCTCTTAGAATTATGGCAATAATTTTTTTTAATTCCTCCAAGTAAATATGGGAATTGAAATTAGTCTCCTTGCTGAGAAACAAAATATGTAAAGTTCATTTTATATGATTGATTGACATAAATGTAAACGGATATCTGCCAAAAACAAATTTAGAGATATAAATTTTTGTCTAAATCTGGTTTATTTGGTATTATGGAGTTAATATAAACATAAAAATAATCATTTCCTTCAAATTTTATTAAATACCAATATGATAATATTAATGACAATTAAAATTTCCATCTTAAACTTATAATGAAACTTGGGAAAAGAGAAAACTATAATAAGGATAAAAGTGAATCATAATCATTAGAAAACCAAATAAAAAAATTAAAGATGAAAAAAAATAAATATTATGTGTTCGCTTTAATAGCTCTTAGTTCCTTAATTGTAATGGGGATGAGCCAAATAAATAAAATGGAATTGCCTAATCCAAAATCTATAAAGTTATCGTCTACAGAATCGTTAAGTGTTGTTGTTCAAGTTGATGAATTTCGAGTAAATAGTTTTACGGACTTCAGTCAAAGTGGTGCTTCTATTAGTTCATTATCTGATGAAAAACTTGTTATTGTATGGCAAAGTAATCTTCAAGATGGATTTGGTTTGGGTGTTTACGCAACAATCATCAATGCGTCAACAGGAATGAACCTAACTAAAGAATTTCGTATTAATCAACATACAGATGGGTTGCAACAGGTTCCCAAGGTCTGTGCACTTTCAGAGGACTCATTTGCAGTCGCTTGGGCAAGCTCAACTCAAGATCCTGATGGAAGTCTTGGGGTATATATGTCATTCTTTAATGCGACAACAACTCAGAATATAACTTCTGAAACTCGTGTGAATGATTTTATTAACTTTTCTCAGTCGTCCCCAGAAATATGTGCTCTTTCAAATAATAAACTTGTAGTGGTATGGACAAGTCAAAGCCAGGATCCCGATAACAGCGGGGGTATCTATGCAAAAATATTTGATACTCTGACAGGTATAAATATAACTAAAGAATTTCGCATTAATGATTATTATCAAGATAATCAAGCGAATCCTTCCCTCTGTGCACTTTCAGAGGACTCATTTGCAGTCGCTTGGTCAAGTCAAAACCAAGATCCCGATAATAGCGTGGGTGTCTATGCATCTGTGTTTAACGCGACAACTGGTAATAATATTACGCAAGAAGTTAGAATAAATCATTATAGTAATGATCTGCAATGGTATCCTTCGGTTGGCGCCCTTTCTGAGGATACATTTATTATATCCTGGCAAAGCGAAGGGCAAGACCCAGATGGAAGTTATGGTATATACGCGACGGTATTTGATAAGACGGAAATGACTAATCAAACAATTGAATTTAGGGTAAATAAATATACAAATGATGATCAAAAATCGCCATCTATTGCTTCCCTTTCTGAGGATCGTGTTGCAATAGCTTGGGAAAGCCAGGGACAAGACCCAGATGGAAGTTATGGTGTGTATTCAAGGGTGTTTTTCTTCAATTCGCCCCCAGAGATTACTAATCCGAGTCCATCGAATGGCGCTACGAACGTAGATCTTAACCCCACATTAGAAGTGGACGTATCAGATGCGAATGGGCACGATTTGATGATCTATTTCTATGATAATTCTTCGGACAATCCAAATCTTCTTGGAATGGACAATATAATGGATGGTGGCCCTTCAAAAGCCTCATTTGATTGGAATGGGCTTTCTTATGACACGCAATATAGATGGTTCGTAAATGTATCAGATGGTTTAGAGAATACGACCTCAGATGAATGGCAATTTACCACAATACCGAATACTCCTCCCTCAGTAGGCGCAGAAAGTCCATCGAATGGCGCTACGAACGTAGATCTTAATCCCATACTACGAGTTAGTGTTTCGGATGTGAATGGACAAGATTTAATAATCCATTTCTATGATAATACCTCGGGTACTCCCTTTGCTCTTGGGTTTGAGACGGTCTCGAGTAGCGAACCAGAAGTAGTCTCATTGACTTGGAGCGATTTAGAATACAATACAGAATACAAATGGTTTGTAAACGTATCAGATGGTTTGGTGAATACGGTCTCGGCTCAATTCTCCTTCACTACTAAAGAAGAGGACATGTATATTCCGGGCTTCCTGCCAATGGTATTTCTCCCTCTAACGGCCACGATAATTCTTATAGCGGGAATTTATATCTCAAGACAAATGAATAAAAATGAATAAAAACCAGTCATACTTAGATTTATTTTTATTTTTTTTTCTTATCTTCTATTCCTTTTTAGCCGTTTAGTTTCTCTTGTGAAAGAAACCTAATAAAAAAATAATAGTTTTATTTTAGGATTTTAAGTCTTTTAATCTCTCTTCAAAGGTTTTTTGGGTTTGTGTCATATCATCGACTACATTTCTCAATACGGGTATCCAAAAAAACGGGATGAAAATCCAAAAAATAATTGACATCATCATCCCGGCAACATAGTTGAGGGCATCTGCGACAAAAGCTCCTATCAGTGGGCCAATAGCTCTTCCTATAATATCAAAGAAATTTGTCGTTGCGAGTACGGTGCCCCGATTTTCCGGCAAGTTGATATCCGCAACGGTGGCGTACCAGTTTCCATTGACCGCACCATTCGCGAATAGCCCGACAGCAAAAAGCACCACCCAAATAATCACGCCAGGGGTGGATAACACGTTTAAAATCGAACTCGGGTCCGCCACCTGGAAAGGGATTAAAAGCGCGATGAATAAGAATGGGATCGGAAAAATATTCCCAAATAGAGCCAAATGGACACGAGCTTTCTTATTCCCTTTCTTAAACAAATTGTCCCCCACAAATCCAAAGATAATTGTTCCGATAAGTGTGCTTAATAAAATCAACGCGAGGAAAATAAGGGAAATGTCGTTGGGGATGTTATGGTATTGTTTCATATATTCAAATAATAAAAAAATGATTATACCTGTCGGAATTGTATCCACGAAATTAATCACTAACCATACATTCGATTTTTTTTGAAAAATCTCGTGGAGATCAGAGATTTTAATGCGATAAGAATATGTTACCATCTCCTCTTCAACCATTCCAGCGTAATCTTTGCCAATTCTAGATGGTTCTCTGAAAAAGAGTATGAGAATTGTCGTAATAATTCCCGCAACTCCCGCGATAAGATATGCAATCCTCCAATCGATAGAACCTGCGATAGTCGCCAACACTAGCCCCAGCGCAGTTCCAATCAAGGATGCGATAGAAAAGAATGAAAACCCTTTCGAGCGTTCCGTTTGAGAGATGAGATCCCCAATGAGTGAGAAGATTGAGGGAATAATCGCACCGAAACCAATCGCATTAACGGAAGTGAGCAAGAAAAACATAACATATCCGGAAAATCCCGAAGGTACGAAGATCGTTAACAAGGAGAAGATGGAAAAAAGAACGCTCCCCCCAAATACAATCCATTTTCGGATTACTTTATCCGCGAGATAGCCAAATATAATGATTGAAATTCCCGAAATGATTGTATAAGAGAAAGTAAGAACGCCGAGCGGGCTGGTATTCCCACCAAACCCAAAATAGATGGAAATTAGCTCTAAATTGGGAGAGATCATATACTGTGTTGAATATACAAAAGAAATTATAACTACAAAAAGGATGATGGATAGTATTGAAGAATTTCGAGGTTGCTTTTCCATATATGAAACTAGATGGGACTCTGTTAAAAAATTTGCTCTTTCAATTGGACAACTTTGATATTGGGTATAACTTTCTGACTAGTGCGAAAGGAATGGTTTAGTTATTTAAACTCAAATTCAGAGCATAATTCGCCATTTTCCTCATAACAGTCAAATAATGAATCTATTGAGTCGATATAGCGATCCATTGATTCATACCATTTTTTTAAGAGGAATTTCATCCGTTTCTTGATCTCTTTGATATCATTGGCATTATACACATAAAGATACCCTCGTTTTTTTAGATGCTTTAAATTCTTAAGATTTGAATACTTTTTCAGACTCATAGATTCTCTGCTTATCAAGTTCATATCATATAATGCCTGCAATGCGCGTTGAATTGAACTTCTGTCCATATCAAAAAAATCTGTCAGCTCCGATGTTCCCACGTCGCTATTGTTTAGTAAATATGCAAATACTTGCGTCTCTAAATCATTTAGTCCAAGAATACAATTGAATAGCTTTTTACTCTTAAATACATCCTTCTCTCGCAGTTTTTCAATATCAATCCGTTCCATCTCTTCTAATTGGCTTGAAATACTTTCCATAAAAAATATTCACCTTGCAAATAACACATATAGATTGGTTGATTTAATATAAAATATATATGACTTGAAAATGAGTTGTCGGTCTTATTGGTCTCAAGATTTCAGTTTTTCTAAAACGTTTTTCATCCCATTGTAGCCCATCGCTCCGACAACTTTATTTATTAAATTACCGTTTTGAATAAATACTGTCGTAGGAATCCCAGTTATCCCGAATCTCTGGGCTAAACTACCATTCTCATCAACATCTACCTTAGCAAAAATAAACTCATTTCCGTATTCGTTCTGAAGTTTTTCAAATACTGGAGCAAAATTTTTACACGGTCCGCACCACTCTGCCCAAAAATCAATGATAAGTATTGCTGAGGGATGTTCATTGATGAGTTGTTCGTACTCTTGTGGTGTGTGAATCTTTATAATGCCCTGAGGCATCGATTGAAGTTTCATATAATTTTCAAGTTTTTGTCTTCTTATTTTCTCTAACTCGTCGTCTGACATATCATCACTTTTCCTATTTTGATTTGAAAGTAATGCTTTCGATTTTCATAACTTATTTGGGGTAATTAAGGTTTGTTTTTAAAGTTCTTTATTGTGAAATTGAATTCACAAGTATTGGCGAAATGCTGAAAAATACAAAACTTCATTATCTTTTAGGGAAATCTTAACAATTTTTCTATTTTGAATAACATAATGTGAAAAATTTAGAAACTCTTTTTATAACAAAAGATTACTCGTTCGCATATAAAGAAGGGAATTTCGTGATACTATTATAAAAATTTTTCAGAATCCCCTAATTTAAATAGAATTCGTATTATTATAATATCTGAATTTGAAATACCATGAATAGAAGTGAGTAAGAATGGCAAAACCGTATTATTGCACTTTATGTATGAGGAAACACCACAGAGGCCAAATATATGACGATCATTTGAAATATAAAGAAAAGGAAATCAAGATCGAAAATATAGATAAATTCATCATGAAAGGCAGAATGGGGGAGGATTTAGAAGTTCGTACCAAAGAATTAAATAATGCCCTCAGAATTAATATCTATAAACAAAATGAGCTCGCATGCACCACGGATGTAGAATTTCAGAAAGAGAGCATTACTAAAGGCAATATCCGGAATTATATTCAAAACAATTGTATTTAACTTAGATATAATACCATTCTTATTTCTTTAATTAAATCTAATTAAATTTGTCTTCAGTATGATTTTAACTTGTTAAGACAATTAAGGTTTAACATCTGTTTTTAGATCTCTAAATATATGTCTTTAAAACAATTAAAATCATGTTTCTATAAATTTAACTATTTCTATAACTTTTAATCTAGAGTTTTAATTATGAATTTAGTTTATTCACAAAATAACAATAAAAAAATCTTACAAAAAAAGAGTTCGCTAAAGGATGAATACAAGAAAGAAAATATCGCTTGGACTGATTTTTATACTGACAACACTTTCTTTTATCTCGACGATT
>SHMW01000027.1:35249-45573 GCA_008080735.1 Promethearchaeota archaeon | reverse complement strand
AAAGAGGAGGATCTCGTATTTGAGGAAGACTCGGGATGCTATTTATGCGTCAATTGTCATAAGGGAGCGTATAAACAGAAGTATAAAATAATTGACTTAAATGAGTAGTCTAATTGCGATCAATAATTAGAATTGAGACTATTTCGATGAGAGGGTTAATTAAAGATTTTAGTATGTCATTTTCATCAGTTAATTGGGTCTAATTTAGTAAATCTAATCTCATTGACAATAAAAGAGAAGAAAAAAGAGAATTTAGCGAAAAAAATTGATAATTGGTAACTAGTAAGGGAGGGACGGGAAAAGTTTGATTAAAAGAATCAGTATGACTGGGTTTAAGTCATTCGGGAATAGAACCGTCACAGTTAGGCTTTCTCCAGGCTTTACTTGTATAGTCGGCCCCAATGGTGCTGGAAAATCTAATATAATTGATGCACTATGTTTTGCACTTGGCAGACTATCTAAAAAGACAATGAGGGCAGAAAAACTGGAGGATCTTATCTTCGCAGGCTCGAGAGGGCATAAAGAAGGTAATAGGGCATCTGTAACATTATATTTTGACAATTCAGAAGGAATTTTCCCAGGAGGGACTGATGAATTTCAGATTACACGAGTGGTGAGAAGAAATAAAGGAAATAAATATAAAATGAATGATAAGATTACCACACGGCAGCAAATTCTTGATACATTAGCATCAGCGAATATAGATCCAGATGGAAGCAATCAATTTGTATTGCAAGGAAAAATTGTTGAATTAACTCATATGGGTACAATTGAAAGGCGGGAATTTATAGAGGAATTAATCGGCCTTCAGAAATATGATGATATGAAGGAAGAGACTATGAAGGAGTTAGAGAAAGCAGAGCGAGATTTGGGACAGTTTGAAGCAATTTTTAAGGAAGTTTCTTCTCAACTAAAAAAGGTCGAAAAGGAAAAAAATGATGCCTTGGCCTGGAAAGAACTGGAACAAGAAATTAATAACTTAAAATCCAAATTAATTGCGTTAAAGATTTCAAAATTAAAAGAAGAAGAGGAGACTATCGAAGCACAAATTGAAGAAACCAATAAGATGATTGACGAACTTGAGGAAAAAATAGGGCGTCAAAAAGATATCGTAGAACAAGAATCATTGGTAATGGAAAATATACAAAACTCTATAAATCAGAAAGAAAAGGAACGAGATGAGATTAATGAACATATAACAGAACTTAAAACAGAATTGTCGTCTAATGAAACAACGTTAAAATTAGCAGAGAAATCGCTTAAAAAATTGAACGCAGAAAAGACTGAACTAGAAAGTCAGCAAACACAATTAGAGGAAGATCAGACTTATGAATCGTTAATCTCTAAGGCAGAAGAAAATATTGAAATGATTGAATCAAAACTGGAGACCGCGAAACAAGAGATCGACAAACGACAACAGAACCAAACAGCAATTGACAATAAAATCAATTCTAAGGAAAAAGAAAAGAGTAAGCTAAAGGCTAATATATCGGAGTTAAAACAACAAATCTCTTCTAAGGAATCAACTATAACACATTTACAGAATAGTATAAAGAAAAATCTGGAAAAAAAAGAAAAATTACAAAATGAATTAAATACTCTTAAAGGCGATGCCGAAAGCATTCAGGAAGCCATAAAAAAAAAAAAACAAGAAGAAGAAAATTTACGGTCGGAAATTGATAACTTAAAAAACCAGATTTCAAAAGAAAACGAAAATCGAAGATTACTCGAGAATCAAATAGATTCAAAAAGAGAGGAGATTAACCAGATTAATTCGAAGATATCCACTTTTAATTCTAATCTTTCATCCATTAACACAGAGATCAAAATGCATAATGAAAATATTACAGATTTGCAAGAAAAAAAAAAGCAAATGAAATCTAAAATTGAATCTCTTAGTAAGGGAAAAGATATTGAAGCTGCATTAAAAGAATTAAACCAAACTAAAGAGCAAATATTGGAAAAAATTCAAAAATTACGTAAAGAATTAAAAAACAGAAATTTTGAATTTCAACAAAATGAGAAAAACTTGGAACTATTTCAGATGAAATTCGAGTCAATCATCTCGGAAATTAATGATAATCAATCAAAAATAAGTAATATTAAAACTCGGGAAAATCTTTATGAAAAAGATCTAAAAGAATCGGAAAGAGAAGAGAAAAATCTTTCTATGAGAATTCAATCCTTAAAAGAGAATATTTCTTCTATCGATAAAAAACGCGATAACCTAATAAAACGAAAAGAAAATGTGTTGAGGCGTTTAAATGAACTAAAAGCAGAGAAACAAAAAACACAGAGTAGGATAGATCGTGCAGAGGAAGAATATCAAAAAGATAAAAAAGATATTGAAGGGATTTTACAAATTTTGAACATGCTCACCCAGAATATAAACATCTCCGTCGAGTCTATAAAAAGTAATATACAGCAATCAAACGCCGAAGCAATTGAAATGTCTGCCGAGGATTTTCAAAAATTCATATTAGATGTAATCGATATGATGAAGACTGTTGAAGATGTGAGCTGTGAAGTGGAAGAAACTGAGGAGACGGATAAAATGCTAAATTCCATCATGCAAACTTTATCTTTGTTCACGGATAATGCTGATGAAACCATTGGACAATTGATAACGAAAGTTAAAGATTCTGTCGATGTAGCTGTTCAAGATTCTACCTCTAATTTTGATAATTTTGTACAAGATTTAATGGAGATCCTAGAAAATATGCATATTTCTTTAAGAAAACTTACCGTCTCAAAAAGTCAGGATTTATACAAACAACTAGAGGAAATCATTAATAACATAAAAAGTCAAGAAGATGATTTGAATGATATAGAAAAACAGATTTCAGAATTTCAGATCCAAAAATCACACGATTCGGAAGATTTATCAATTTCCAAGAGCAAACTTGACAAGGTTAAAGAGAATATTAATGATTTAAATACGAAAAATCAAGAATTAAGAGCGGAAGAACAAGAAAGGGATAAAGTCATTGAAAAGAAATTACAAGAAAAGAGGGAATTAGAAGAAAAAATAAATCAATTGAAATTATCTAAAGAAACTCATTGGGATCAGATCTCTGAGATTCAAGAAAAGATTGATGAAAAACAGAGACAACTGGAAAAAATACAATCAAAACTGCAAGATCTACGAGATATTCAATCCCTTTTTGATAATATAGATGCCATTGAAGAGGCAACAAAAAAGTCAAAAAGCATAATTGATGATAAGAAAAAAAGTATTTCTGAGATAAATAACAAAATTAACTCATTAGAACAGAAAAAAAAGGGTATTAACGGGGAAATTGAAGATCTTAATAATGAAAAAGAAAGATTTTGGGAAGAAACGGGAAATTTACAGGATAAAATCGATGATAAGAATGAAAAACTGGAGTCTATTTTAGATAAACTCCGTTCTTTAGAGAATATTCAAAGAATAATTAATACTATTGAGGACCTTAAGAGTGAAAATCTCGATTCTGAGAATAAAATTAAACAAAATCAAAAAGAAATAGATGAACTCAATGAAAACATCTCAGAGATCCAAAAATCGGTCGAAACTTTCGAAGAAGAGGTAAATGGATTAAGAGACGAAAAAAATAAGGAAATTGACGCTCAGAAAAACGCCCAAAAAGACTTAAATACACTAAATAAAAATCTTCAAGATGCTCAGAATAAATTAAATGATTTA
The DNA here is from genome assembly GCA_008080735.1 of Promethearchaeota archaeon. Taxonomy (GTDB): domain Archaea; phylum Asgardarchaeota; class Lokiarchaeia; order Sigyniarchaeales; family SOKP01; genus TEKIR-8. The sequence goes on along the minus strand of SHMW01000027.1, from coordinate 41,888 downwards.
AAAAGTAGCAAAGAGAGAGCAGACAGAATTGAGTCCATCTCGAAGGAAATCTCTCAAACTAAAGACCAAATCACTAACTTGAATGAAAAAATCGATATAATCAAAGAGAATCTACAAGAGGTTAATACACAAAAAACTCAAAAGCAACAGGAGATTGATAAATTAACGGAAGAGAAAGATGAATCGTGGAATAAGCAAAAGAAATATCAAGAAATGTATACCGATCTGAAATCAGACCTTTCAATGAAGCAATCAAAATTAAATAATTTAGAATCGAAAAAAATTGCGACTAATGATCAAATTGAAACTCTTTATCAGAGATCGAAAGATTATGGGGCTCTACCACATCTTACAGAAGATATTTCAGAAGAAAATTTACACTCTGATATCAAAGGTGCTACTAAAAAGAAAGAAGCTCTTGAACCCGTGAATCTTAAAGCTATAAAACAATATGATTCAGTAAAGGAGCGCTTCGATGAGATTGATATGAGAAGACAGACCATCCAACGTGAAAGGAAATCAATTTTAGACGCTATAGAGAAAATAGAACTGGAAAAGACTCAAACGTTCATGAAATCATATCACGAAATTAACAGAGAATTCTCCAAAATCTTCCAGAAGCTTTCTCCTGGGGGCTCAGCCAAAATGATTTTAGACCGCCCCGATAAACCATTTGAAGGTGGGATAAGCATTGAGGCTCGACCACGAGGAAAGAAGATCGCTTCGCTGGAAATTCTTAGCGGGGGTGAGAAAACGCTCGTAGCGCTCTCCTTCATCTTTGCCGTCCAAGAGTTCTATCCCGCGCCATTCTACGTAATGGACGAGATTGATGCCGCTCTCGATGGCCCGAATGTACATCGCGTATCAATGGTAATAAAAGAATTCGCTGAACAAGCCCAATTTCTTATCATCAGCCATCGTGAAGAGAATATCGTGAATGCTGATAGGATATATGGCGTTTCCATGCAAGAAAGCGGAATAACAGATATTTTTAGCGTAGATTTAGAAGAGGAAGCAAAACGCTTGTTAGAAACTGAAGAAGCTGTTTCTAAAACCTAAAAAAATTGATTTATTATCGTCCTAATTAAAAAACGAGCTAATCTTTTGAATGCTCATTTTAATAATTCCTTTTTAATCAATTCTCTTTTTTCATAAACTTCGATCATGTTTTCCTCCCCATGTTTCTGAATAAAAGCCTTGATTGGAGTATAATAACTATTCTTTAAATCCTTTTGAGAATAGTATATTTTCTTAACTAACTTATGGTTTTTTCTTAAGGACTCAACTAAATTTAGATCTACACTTGGATCCACGATTGTTGGAAAATATTTTTTATATTTATGAAGATATTTCCACCACTCTGGAAAATGAATTTTAGTTCCAAAATCCTCCTCAGAATGCTCATAGAAATAAGATCCAGGAAGCGCAGCATATTTTGAAATACTGAGGTTGATTTTGTATTTTTCCATTAGAGATTTACCATCGTATTTGGGATTAAAAAAGAATCGAAAATTTTCTTTTATTATTTCTTCATTTTCTCCTGGGAGACCTATTAAATAGAAAAACACAGCGTCTAAATCCAATTGATTTATCTTTTCAAAAAGCATAATCGTTTTTTCTAAAAATAGGTCCAATCGTTTTTTATAGTTCTCATTTTTCTTTCCAAGAATCTTATTCATATTGAAAAGATTTTGCTTGGCACCAGATTCAAGTCCAATATGGGGAATTATATTTAATTGTTTGTATTTTTCAAGATCTGAGGGAGTGCATATATCTACTCTATCCATTACATAAATTTGAAAAGAAAGAGGACCTACCTCCTCGATCATACGCTCTAATCCTTCAAAAAATTGTTCTCTCATTTTTCTATTTGGATAGAACACTAAATCAATAATAAATACATGCTGTAAATCTAACCAATCTGTCTCATTCAATATACGAAGCTCTTCGATAGATTTCTTAATTGATTTGAAACGCATTTTCCCTAAAGATGGAATATTATAACCCGAAAGTGAACAATAGTTACAATTAAACATACATCCACGATTAAATTCTACGTAAAAATTTTGAATTTTATCAGCATATTTTTTAAAAATCTCTAAATTTATTATTGGGATTTCATCTAAATCATCAATATTCATTGGACCTAACACTTTTGATGGGTCTTCAATAGATTTTCTTACAGAAAGTTCATTATTACTAAATTTTTTGACAAGGTTTAAAAATGGAATTTCACCCTCCTCTAAAATTATGAAATCGAAAGGGGTTGTATTTTCTGGATAAGTTTTATTAAAGTACACGGGAATATTTTTAATTTCAAAATCCTCAGGACAAGTTGTTGGATGAAAACCATTAACAACAATAATCGCATTCTTATTTACGTTATGTTTAATTATGTTCCCTACCTCCAGAGTATTTGTATAGTTGAATGAATCGAAGTTCATAATCAGGACAATATCGAATCTGAATTTCTCATTGAGATGTTTTAAAATTTTTCTTACCTTCTTTCTATATTCACTTAGATTTTCGGGAATATATTCTGGCAATAGCTCATATTTCAGATCAAGAATCTCAGCCTCGATGTTTGCGTTTATTATCTCTTTCTTTGAATTAATAAAACTTGAGATTCTGGCAATTCCGGGAAGGCAAAACTTTTTCCCGACCGATTCATAAGGATATATATATAGTATTTTGATAGATTTTTTTATGGGATTTTTTCTTTTTTTTGCTAGCTCTTCAGCACCACCTATTTCCTTATAAAGTTTTTTTAACAATTCAAAATTTCTTTTTTGGATTAGTAATTTCGGTATGGAATAAAATTTATTTTTCCTTCTTAATTGAGCTTTAAATAATTGTTTAATGAAACCATATTCGTGATTTAAGCAATTAAGCAATGAATAATGTTCTTCTGGATCCACTAAAGCTCCTAAAAATGGGGAGTATTTATGGAACCGTTTCCACCACTCCTTACAATAAACTTTCGCGTTATATTTTTTATGAGCATTTTTATATATTTCTGAACCACACAGGGCTATATATTTTGAGATGCTTAAATTAATATCATATTTCTCGATCAAGGATTCACCCTGAAATCTCGGTTCTAGGAAGAATTCTCTGTTTTCCTTAAAGATCTTGCTATCTGTTCCCGGAACGCCCATCATATAATAGAAAACAGCTTTTAAATCTAATTCATTACATTTCACTATAATTTGTTCCGCCCTTTTTAAATACCTTGCAATTCTTAATTTTTTTTGGTTATCATTTTTCCCCAGAATCTTATTCATCTTCCACAACAATGTTTTTGAACCCGTTTCTAAGCCGATAAGAGGGATAATGTTTAACTTTTTATACCAAATCAAATCCTCATCCCAACATAGGTCAATTCTCTCGTTGAGATAAAGATTAAAAGGTAATGGCCCTTCTGAATTTATTGAATTATTCAGTTTTAAATAAAACTCCTTTCTCTTACTCCTTTTAGGTAAGAAGGTTAAATCTACAATGTATACGGATTTAACTTCAAGCCACTTAGTGTCTCTAATCACCTTTAATTCTTCAATGCATCGGTCAATAGATTTATAGCGAACTTTTTTGTATGATTTCATATGGTCTTGTGACGTTGGACATATATTACACCTGAATAAACAACCTCTTGAAAAATCCAAATAAAAATTATCATGAATTTTAAGAGTTTCTCGATATTTTTCATAAAGCTCGGGATTGATGATTGGTATTTCATCCAGATTATTTACTATTTCCCTTTCTCTGATAATACATTCTTCATAGACACTATTTCGAATTGATATGTTATTATTGATAAGATCTCTCACTAACTTAAAAAATGAAATCTCACCCTCTTCTTGAATTAAAAAATCGAAGGGTGTGGTATTTTTCGGATATTCTTTCTCTATAAGGCGAGATAATCCGCCCGGTTGGAAATCTTGAGGTCTCATACTGGCATGTACGCCGCCTACAACAATGATACTCTCTGGAGCAATTTCATATTTAATCATACTTGCCACTTCCAATGTATTTAAATAGTTAAACGAGCTATAGCAAGAAATTGCGACCAGATCAAATTTAAATTGTTTTTTAGTTTGACATAATAGGTTATTGAGTTTATCTCTGTACAGAGACAGATTTTCTGGAATAAATTTTGGTAAGTGTTCAAATCTCAAATCTAAATATTCTTCTTTAATCGAAACATTTGTAAAACTAGATTTTTTCGAATTCAAGTAATTGGAGATTCTTAAAAAATTAACCAAGAAGCTCGGCTTGCCAAAAGATTCAAAAGGATAAATATATAAAATCTTAAATGATTTGAGTTTATTTTTCTCTTTTTTTTTATTACTAATCATACACCCCTTTATTTCAAATAGAAATATTTAAAGATCTTTAATACTAAAAAGGAGCAAAAATATAAACTATAATTATTACTTTTTATACTGAGACTCAGTGAAGCATAAACTTTGAGAGTGAATATATGTCAGAAAAGGATGAAGAAGTAGAATATGAGTTTAGGGAGTGGACAGTTAATGAATTGCGTGATTTTGCTTCAACTAATAATATCTCACTACCGTCTGGAAGCAAAAAAAATGAAATCATAGAAATATTAGAAGGAGTAGTTTCTCATCCTGAGTTTGTCGACCGAACTAAAGAAGATGTCTTAGACGAAGAGTTAAATGCTGGAGAGGGCGCGGTAGAGGAGGATGAAAAAGGCCCTCTTTTTAGGAAAGATAAAACAGATTTGAAATTCTGGCATAAACCTCCATACTCTACCCTATTGAATATTGATTTAGCAAAAGATTCTGATGTAGCCTTTTATGATTTATCTTCATTGGTTGATAAATTTTTTGATAAAATGCTAAGAGAGGATTTTATAAATTATAAAATTTCTGGCATTGCCTTAAAAACTTCGGCTTCCTTACATCATGACAAAATCACAAGCGTTATAAAACAAGAAGAGGAGATACAGAAACAAGAAAAGATAGAAGAAATGAGAAAAAGAACCAGAAGAAAAATCCCGAAAACCCTCTCCCAACCAGTAAAACCGAAAATGAAAATGACAAGTAAAGATGAGTTATATGACGCAATGCGGGCTGCGATCATCGAAACAATGCAAAAAAAGGAAAAATTAAAACGGAGACGTTTAAAACGGAACAAAGAGAAAGAACAGCGTAAAGAAGAAAAGTCTAATGCGAGCCTTCCAAAAGAGCTCCTCAAACATATTAGCGGGAGAGAACAATCAGTAGAGGAACTGCACGATTCATGGTTCAATAAAATCAAGACGAAAATTAAACTTGAAAATAAGGATAAAACTTCATTTTATAACTTGGTCAAACTAATTAATGAAGATGAAGAGAGCATTTTAGGAAGAAAGTACGAATTTATACGAATGTTTTTAGCTTTGATGTTTTTGAGCACGAACAATAGAATTAAACTAAATCAAGATGACGAATTCAAAGATATAAACATATCAATAGCATGATCTTAGTAAATTTTTTAATAAAACCTTAAGTCTCGTAAAAGATGTCAAATAATGAAAAAGAAGAGCTAAAAAAGGAACTCGATCAAAATCTTGACAATACCCAAAATGATAAATTAATAGCGACTCAAGACCTCTTCGAATCCAGTAAGGATACTGAAGAAGAGGCAAATATCGACATTGATATTGAAGTATATCAAAGAAATCTTATAGAAGGCGCGCTATATGCTTCCGGAGAACCACTAACCGTTGAAGAATTATATACAAGACTGGATATTTCTAAATCTGATGTCCAAAAATATATGGATGAATTAGTTGAAGAATATAATAAAAGAACCACAGCTCTCACTATAATAAATATAGGAGATAAATATCAAATGCAGATAAAAAGTGAATACACAGATCCGATTTCCCAATTCGCAGAGGGTGGGGGGATGGCAGAAAAATATTTACGCACGCTTACTATTATTGCATTGAAACAACCCATTTTAAAATCTACACTTGTTAAAATACGAGGAAGTGGTGCCTATGAACATGTACAATACTTAGAAGATAACGGATTTATTAATTCTGTAAAAAAGGGTCGCACTTCTGAACTAACAACAACTGAGAAATATGCTGAAACTTTCAGCTTACCCAAAAATGTTGAGGAAATGAAAAAAGAAATGATCTCTCAATTAGGAATCGAGGATAAATAGGAATTCAAAAATTTTATCGAATAGATATAATACTACTCCAAAGAATTTTTCCAAGATGAGAGAACACATTATTTATAAGTTTAGAGTCACCACTTTTTCTCTTATAGCATTTAATTGGAATTTGATCTATTCTAAAATTGTTCATTTTTGCTAATATTAACATCTCTTGAGCATAATTATAGTCTGATTTTAGATTCTTTATTAAAAATCTACCAAGATTAATATCAAAGGCTCGAAAAGAAGATTGTGAATCATATAACTCATTTTGGTGCAGTAGGATTTTTGAAATGAAAAATGAAAGGAGATAGTTTCCAAGCTTCTTTAATATTCTTTCCTCGTATTCATAATGTGCAATTAAGTCTCCTTTTCTTTTTAGACCTTCTAATAATCCTCTCTTAAAGGAATAACCAAGTCCAAGATTCGTAGGATTATTAATTACCTTAGCACCTGCTTTCTTGG
>SHMW01000027.1:0-35239 GCA_008080735.1 Promethearchaeota archaeon | reverse complement strand
AGGAGATAGTTTCCAAGCTTCTTTAATATTCTTTCCTCGTATTCATAATGTGCAAGAATTCTATTTCCCAATACCAAGTTAAAATTTCCATTCAATAGCTTCTGAATTAGTTTCTTTAAGTCTCTCGATTTATATTGCCCATCTGCATCTAAAATTGCAAATAAGTCTCCTTTTCTTTTTAGACCTTCTAATAATCCTCTCTTAAAGGAATAACCAAGTCCAAGATTCGTAGAATTATTAATTACCTTAGCACCTGCTTTCTTGGCATTTTTTTCCGTTTTATCAATACTCCCATCATTAACGACAATTATCTCATTTTTTATACTGTTAAAAGATGGGATATCTTGAATTACGTTAAAAATAGTAGATTCTTCATTATACGCAAAAATTAGAATTACTAATTTTTTTACAGCCATAAATAAATAATAAGTTATTTAAATAGAAACACGCTCAAATCCAAATCTTCAAAATCCTCTTTTAAATCTGGATTTTTTTTGATTGAGCCTATATCTTTATTATCCACTATTTCCATATTTTTGATTCTGATGGTTTCAGAGATGTCTTTACTAATTTTTTTGATTTTTTTGATTTGATCTGAATCTGAGATTATTCTCACTTCTGATAATTCCTGATTTAATGGAATTTGTAGCTGTGATTTCATTTTTCTAAGATTTTGAATTAATTTTATTGCGATTTTTCCTGATTCTATTTGTTCTTCAGAAATCTCTTCATAAGCCGTTGGCCATTGTTCAAGATGAATAGAATCAAGTGCTTTAAATTCTCTGTATATTATAGAATATATTTCTTCGGAAATAAAGGGCATAATGATAGCGAATATCTTTAGAATTTTGTAGAATAGATTCAATGCATTTTTTAATGAATTTTTCTTTATGTTAAGATCCTCTGAATAAAACTTGTATTTAATTGCTTCAATATAATTATCGCATATCTCATTCCAGAAAAAAGGTCTTAAGATCATAAACGCTTCGTGCCAATTATATCCGTCAAAATAGTCTTCTATTCTCTGAAGATTGGTATTAAATTCACCAAAGAAAAAATGATCTATCGGAGAGAGTGTTTCTTGATCTATTTGAATGTCTGAAATCTTGATCTTATCCAAATTTAATTTTAAAAATCTAAAAGCATTCCAAATTTTAGTTAAAAATCGTGAAGCACCTATTAATTGGTCATATCTCTTTCGATATTTTTTTTGAAATTTTTCTTCGGGTAAGTTATTACGTTCTTTTGCAATTTTCTCATCAGAAATAGGTTGTTTATTATGGATATTTATCCATGTATATTCGAAAGGGTAATCATCCCCTAAAGACCCCATCGCAGCCCATTGTCTTATCGCATCAGCACCAAAATCAGGTAAAATTTCATCGGGGGAAACCACATTTCCATAACTTTTACTCATTTTTCTGCCGTCTGGGCCGGCAACCATCCCATTTATCATAATCTCATCGAAAGGAGCTTTACCAGTTAATCGCTTACATCTAAATAATGTATAAAATAACCACGTTCGAATGATTTCATATCCTTGAGGACGATGAACATTCGCATCCATATACCCTTTCTTAAAGAAATCTTCGTCTTCTAACCATTTCGCAATCGCTAAAGGGGTTATACTTGAATCTATCCAACAATCACATACATCTTTTTCTCCAATTATCTCCTCCTTCTCACATTCTGGACACTTATGAACGGGTGGAGCGGCTTCTACGGGATCAATCGGTAATTCTTCATCTCTAGCAGGGATGATCTCCCCACAATTTTCACAATACCAAAATGGGATTGGTGTGCCAAAAACGCGTTGTCGAGAAATGACCCAATTCCAATCTAATCCTTCTGCCCAATCTATTAGTCTAACTTTGTGTTTTTCTGGAAACCACTTCATTAATTCTCCCGATTCAATTATCTCATCGGTAAACTCCTTTACTTTAATAAACCACTGGTAAACGGGCAAGTATTCAATGGGTCTCCGACATGAGGAGCGCTCTGAATGAATTATTATATTATGTTCATGCGTTTCGATTTTTTCTAAAAGCTCCATTTTGTCTAAATCTTTTACGATTTTTTCTCGAGCCTCCTCGATAGTTAAACCTTGGTATTTTGAATTTTCATTCATTCTTCCATCTTTGGTAAAGATCTGAATTTCATCGAGGTCATATTCTAGTTTCCATTTTATATCGGTTTCATCACCATATGTACAGCAATACACTACTCCCGTACCAAAGTGCATATCAACGTCTTTATCTACCCTAATTCTCACAGTGCGGTTAGCAATAGGTAATTTTACCTCCGCAGCAGAAAGGTGATAATATCTATCATCATTAGGGTGGACAAAGACTCCCACGCAGCTTTCCATCATTTCAGGTCGCGTAGTAGCAATTATTACATATTCATCTTCTCGACCCACTAGAGGTAATTTTATATACCAAAGTTTACCCTCTTCTTCGGTATAACCTACTTCTGCTTTCGCTACTGATGTCTCACAATTCACACAGAAATGAGTTGGAAATTTATCTCGATATAACCATCCTTTTTTATAGAAATATAATAGAGAGTGCTGAACTTTATATTTATAATCCTTTTCCATCGTACGATAAGTATAATCCCAATCAGTGGAATAAGCCAGATCATCAAATTGCTTAGTCATATTAGAGATATTGTCTTCCACCCATTCAACGCACTTTTCAAGAAAACGCTCTCTGTCGTCCTTTGAGATTCCGTAGTTTTTCTCAACTGCAAGCTCAACTGGAAGTCCATGGCAGTCAAATCCTTGCGGAAAATACACATTATACTCTCCTTTCATACGCTGATATCGTGCCACAAAATCTATCCATGAGTGGTTTAGCACATGTCCAAGGTGTAAAGTTCCGCTGACGAAGGGTGGGGGCGTATCAATTGAGAAGAGTTTACCCTCTTTTTCCTCGTCAAAATCATATATCCCATTTTCTTTCCAGAATTTTATCCATTTGTTTTGAACGTCGGTAAAATTAAATCGCTTTGGAAAAGTTGTTTTTTTAGCCATAATCCGAATCGTAGTTTTAAAGAATTAATATTTTTAATGAATTAACAAATTAGAGATTTGTTATTATAATCTAAATTTCTCAATATTTCACATGAGAAAATCATTTTTCATTTTTTATTTTGATGTTATACATAAAATGATGATTGGAGATTTAGAAATCTTAAACTCATTTTTATTTTACTCCTTTGAAAAGACTATATGTATAAAATCCATAATAATGATTTCTGTCTAAAATATTTTTTCTGGAATTGGGATTCGTGAGTTTTTTGTATTCATTCCAATCTTCTTTAGATACTGTATCTTCTGCTTCCCCCCAAAACATTTGGAAGAGGATTTGTAAAGCCTTGCGAGTATTCTGATCTAAGGGACCATTTATATCTGATACATAGGTTTTTGCTAAAACACCCTTAAATCCAGAGCCTACTAACCAGTTTTTAGCACTCATTATATGATCCATAGGATGCATTCCACTAACAAATGGAGCTGTTGCTCCTGTACTTGTGTTTAATTTGGCTTCTAATAGCGGATAACCCGGTAAAAATTTATGTGATGTCCAAAATAATAGAAATATATCTCCTCTTGGTTTTAAAAGACGATAGAATCCATCCACTATTCCTTTCGGTTTTTTACATGAACAACCTAATTCTTTAGGCCCAGGCCATACAGTATCAGTACTCCAAATCCAGTCAAACGATTCTGATTCTAAATGATCTAATGAATTAATATCCCCTATTTCAAATTGTGTATTTTCTCTTTTATTTTTATTAGCATATGAAATAAACTCTTCGGATATGTCTAAACCGACAACAGCTCCCTTCAAACCAACCGCTTTCGCCAAAAGAGAAGTATAGGCTCCTATTCCACATCCCGCATCCAAACCAGTACTTCCATTAGGTAGATCTACGCTTTTTATGATTAAATTTATTAAGGGTTTCCTAAATTCTGAAAGCAATATATAGGCGCTTAATTCATCAGGATTTTGATTTGTTAGATCCCCACTACTCTCCATTTGTATTCATTCTCCTTAAATGTTTGAAGATTAAATTTTTTTAGGACAATATTAGGATGTGTTTGATAAACTTAAAAATGTTTTAAAAAAAAGTATGACAAAAATCTATCCGAAAGAAACAGATAATGGTGGACCTGACGGGAATTGAACCCGTGGCCTCTTGAAGTCAAGGACACTGCGAATTGAATGGTGTCTTGCGAATCAAGCGATCTTCCGCTGATCTACAGGCCCAATATTTGAAATTATATACTATATAATTAAATCATCAAAAGTAAAAATAATTTATTATTGGGTGGCGTTAACGATTAATCGACTTATACGGAATTGATAAAATCAAAATCAGAAAATCTTTTTAGCTTAAAGAAAATCGGTAATTTTATTATCACTCGTTGGAGAATAAAATAAGCTCTCTTTGTTTTTATCTTTATATCTTTTTATAGATAAATCGAGATATGCTTTATTTATGTCAATTCCTACAAAATTACGGTTTAAAACGCTACACACAAGTCCAGTCGTTCCCGAACCTACAAATGGATCTAATACAGTATCCCCCTTATTTGTTGACGCTAAGATAATCCTTGATAGTAATTCGATGGGTTTTTGAGTAGGATGTCTCCCGTGGGTTTTCTCTGACGGGGTAAGTAATGGGATTGACCATACACTTCTCATCTGTTTATCCTTATTTTTTAATTTATCTTTAGGGTTATTCCAATGCTTCATTAGTTTATAATTAAAAGAATGATTAGATTCATTCGATTTACGTGCCCATAATATAATTTCATGGCTATGAGTGAAATATCTACATGAGAGATTTGGTGGAGCGTTTGGTTTAAACCATATAATGTCATTGATTATATCATATCCATTTTTTTCCAACAAATATCCCGCTTTGTATATTATATGAAGAGTACCAGAAATCCAAATAGATCCATCCTTTTTTAAAAGAGGCCGACATTTTTTTATCCACTCATTAGTAAAATTCACATCCTCCTCAAATCCTTTTGATTTATCCCAATTTCCCTTATTGACTGATTTCATCTGACCAGACTTACAAGTTATCCCATCATTCGAGAGAAAATAGGGAGGATCGGCAAATATCATATCAAAGTCACTTTCAGAGAGATCTTTAAGAATCTCTACAGTATCTCCATGATATAATGTAAAATTTTGACTTTTAAAATAAGGAGATCTCATTTTTCTTGATGATCCTTCATTTTATATATTTATTTTACCGAAGTGGTCTTGTTATAGAATATTTTGTCAGATTTATTAAGCTTCATATTTCTTCTTAAATATTCATTATGAGAGTTCTTATTTCTCTTATTAAAAGATATTTTTGTTGAAATTAATTATTGATGAGAGTTTAATTGTACTTACTCAATTTAACTTAATTCATTAGATTATGTAATATAAACATAAATTATGTAAATAGAAATATATTATTTATAAGTAAATCAATTCAATAATTTACTATTTGACTTATCATGGATAAAGAGAGATTCAGAACATTATTTCAAGACCGCTTAATCCAAGATGTTGCCCAACAAAAGATAGATATTGTCTTATCTGGGCAATATGGAAAAGCTTTAGAATTATTAAGGGATGCTGAAGCGACAGGATTGTTTCCCGCATTAGTTGGCCCTCCAGGAGTAGGAAAGACCATTTTATGCCGTTATTTTGCAAGTTTGCGAGCAAAAGAAAAAAAAGGAAGGAATTTCCATTGGTTAACGATGGATGAATCAATCAAACCCTCACATTTCATCGGAAGTTTTGATCCTGCCATTACACTTAAACATGGCTTCACTATAGAGGCGTTTAACCCGGGTCCCCTATTAAGTGCGATGCTGGAAGGGGGAACTTTTTTAGCAAATGAGATCAATCGGGCTACAGAATACTCACAAAATACGCTCTTAGAACCATTAGAAGAAGCATCTATAGGCATTCCTCATCTGGGCCGAATACAGGCAGATGAAGACTTTTTCTTTATATGTGCGATGAACCCCGAGGAACTTTCGGGCACGCATAGATTATCTGAAGCATTAAAAGATAGAATTAAAGTATGGATCAAATTAACATATCCAGAAAAAGCCACAGAACTGGATATAATTCGTATTAATTTGCCTGAACAATTTATGGTAGAAGAATCGGAATTAGAATTAATCTATTCAGTTATCGAAGAGACACGTAAAAACAAAATTGATATAGAGGTTCCCGCCTCTATAAGAGCTGGGATTGCGATTGCAAAGCTTTTAGGCAGGAGAAGATATCTTGAAAGCAAGGGAATAGTAGAAGATGAAGAATCTGTTTATGTTCATCTGGCAGATATATCAAAACATGTGTTGCTTGGAAGTATTAAGCCAAAACCCGGCGTCAAAGTTGAAAATATTATTGATGGAATCATTAATAAGACTCTGGGAGGATAAAACCAATAAAAATGCCCGTTTTTCCCGAAGATCCCTGTGAATTTGCAGTTGAATTCATTAGAAGGATGAGAAATCATCCGGATATCGTTCAGATACCCTCCTCAAGACAAGTTCTTTCAATTCCAAGACTCATTCTCTCACGATATTATCGGAAAGGTTCAGTAACTCCAAATGATTATATTGAAATCAGTAAAGTGACTTCATTCCCCGATAATCAAGAATTAGCAAATGATTTGGCTTTTGAAATATTATTTCCAAATTATAAGAAAGATATTATATCTGATTTCTTTGAGGATGGAATGGGGGAGTCCGAGGCAGATGATGACTTCTTGAGTTCATCGGAAAAAGACCAGTTAGATGAGATGCAAGATCTTATTGATGATATTGAAATGTCTGTTGATACAGATAAAATTCAAGAGATGGAACAATTTTTAGATGACTTAAATAAAAAGCGAAACGAAGAACCATATAATTCTGCGATGCATTTTTTCAATGATGATTCTGAATTATTCAAAGAACAGATATCATCTTTAGAGGATCTAATGGAAGAAGCAAAAAATCGACTTAAAGAAAAAATAAATTCCTTGGATCCCGAAGATCTTAAAGCAGCCTCTAATATGGGCTTGAATGATATGATAGAGCAATTTTCCAAAAGGGATTGGGAAAAAATGGCAAGTAAAGCATTGAAAAATCAGGATATTTCTGAGGATTTGCAGAAATTAATGGAAAAAGGGAATTTTGAAGATTTAATCCAATCTATGAAATTTTTGAAGGATACGAATGCGCTTCAAAAAGATCAACTTCAGAAAATGAAGCAGAATCTTGAAAATCAAATAAGTAATCTTGATCAACTGTTCAATGCCGCAAAAAATTTGGGAGAAAGCCCCAAATTTAATAAGGATAAGGTTTTAGGGAATTCCCTAAAAAAAAGCTCATTTGAACATAATTTTAGCTTGGCAAATACATTAGATCAGTATTACGGTACCAATCTAAGAGAAGAATTGCTTGACAAAATTAATCAGATGGGAAAGAATTCCAAAATGGACCCATCTTTAGAAAATCTCACCAAAAATGCTTTAGCTAACAAATCGTGGAATTCACTTTTCAATCAAGCACTAAAAAATGCGATGAAAGAGATAGAAGGGCAAAGACGTAAAGTAGAGGGGTATAAATCCCTTTCTCATCAATTACAACAATTAATGAATTCCTGTCAGAATATGCACTGTAGTCAGAAGATCTCACAAAAAATTCCAGAAATGGTTAAAAAAACCCTTGAGGCTAGTGAAAACTCGTCTCAATTGAGAGAGGCTGTCGAATTTCTAAGAAAAATAGGACTCGAGCCTGAATCTAATGATATAAAAAAGACGGGGAAAAAACTCAATATGCCCGAAGAGGAAATCTTCGAGTTGATAGAACCGAATTATCAATTACTAAAAAAATTAATAGAAAAAAATAAAGGAAATTTTGAACGCATACAAAATCTAATAGAACGTTTAAAAGAAGAAATCAATTTTGACAGAATGAAAGAACTTCTCAATAGCGCTTTTGCCTCTGATAATCGAGACGCGATGGGTGCCTTAGGACATCATGATCTAAGCCAGGCAATTAAAGGAGCTCAGCAAATGGAAGGTCAAGAGGGTGTTGATAAATTAGTAGCATGTTTATCTGCAGGAAGCGGTGAGAATTTATTAAAACAGTGGTTTATTCATAGAAAATCATTACCAGAACAAGCTAAAGAAAAAGTTAAGGAATTAGCAAAGAAGATGCTTATCGAACTTGGGATTTACTATTCGCGGGCAAGGCTCGGAAGTGCGACTACAGGCCCTATCCCCGTTAATATCGTCAGACCCTATACTGTAGGAGATGATATCGATAACATCGATTTAGAGGAAACAATTTTCAATATTTTGGAGAAGGGAAAGAAACTTTCTCATATTGGATATGATGATTTTTATGTGTATGAAACTGCCAAGGGTCTACGTAGTGCTTGTATTGAGCTTGACATTTCTGGAAGCATGACTGGAGAGAAGCTTTCCTACATGAGTATATGTACTACAATGCTCTGTTATGGGATGCGTAAAGATGAATTAGGATTATGCTTTTTTGAATCGGATACACATATACTCAAAGAAATGGATAAAAAAGCGAATTTAGAAGAATTGGCTGATGAATTATTAACAATCGAGGCGCGGGGTGGGACAAGGATTCAGAAGGCTCTTGAGTGGGCCAGAAGACAATTTAAAGAGAAGACCGACTCTCGAGAAAAATTAAATATTCTATTTACAGATGCTGAAATATATGACCTCGAGAATGCATTAGAAGAACTACGAATATTTCGTTCCATGGGGGTAGATTTCATTTTAGTGTGCCCCGAAACGGCCTTCAATCTAGAAGAAGCAAAAAAAATGGTAAAAGTCGCAGGTGGAGAATTATTAACGATTGAGAATTGGGAAGAATTTCCAAATTTAATTAGTGATATTATAAGGGCACGATTTTAGTGATGTCAAAATTCAATCTTGGAGCATTAATTAAAAATTGCGTTGGAAAAGAATTATTTAAGAAAGCGAAAGAATTTCCGACGAATATGATAAATATTATTTCTCTAAAAAAAGATCCTTTATTTGCTCGGATGATTGTTTTCGATGAAGAACGGGAATTTCATATAATAATTGACGAGGAAAACAAGGAAATATTTCACGATTGTCCATCGTTTCTTATTTATTCTGATAGAGATAAGAAAATTTGTAAACATTTCCTTAAATCATTATTTCTCTTAAATGAAGAAAAAGCAGTAGAGATTTTCAAAACTCTAGAATCATACACTCTAACTTCGGAGGATTTTGGTTCAAAAAAAAAGAGTGAAAACTTTACTCTTCTTGCAAATAGGTGTTTCAATGAATTAGATAATTATGTAGATGGACTAAATTATTTAAATAAAGCCATAATTAACCAATCGCAATGCGGATCAATTATAGAGAACTTTCTTAATATCTCTTTAAAAAAGGGATTATTCATCGAATTTTTTGAGTTTATCAGAAAAGGATATAGAAATGAACTTGGCTCAACTTTAGAAATATACAAAAAAACCATCCAAAGAGGGTTTGAACAATTTTTAAATTCAATTTCACAATATTCTTTCTATAATCTTCTAAGAATCATTAATTATATCGAAGATATTTTTAAATATATTTCCGTTGATTTCTTAGCGAATCATTTTTCAATTTTTAAGAAAATGTTGTTAAGTCAAGATTGGAATGAACAATATTTTGCGATATATATCATCAGAAGGCATTATAATTCATTAGTTAAAGCAGAACCAAGATTTACTGATGCAATCTCAGAGGATAAAACAAATGATTTTAGAGAACAGCTAGTTGATTATTTTCTACAGGAGATTGAAAACTTTAGTGTATTAGAAAAATTAGAACTGATGAAAGAGCAATTTTCCATTTTTAATATTGATGAGGATAGATTTCTCTCTGAATATGAAAACTACAAGAAAGAAATAAAAGAGTTGGAAAAGAAAGTTTATTTGAAAAAGTTCGTATTCCTCAAATTCTTAATGGAAAAATACAATGTGAAGAGAACGAAAGTTGATTTTAGAAAAAAAAGGAATGTTTATGAGGTAAGTCACAACGAAGAGAATCTAAATAATCCTGCTTATTCATATATTTTGGGCAAAATCGGATTTTTTGGTATTAATGATTCCACCATCAAATCATCAGATATTGGGATCAACTATTTCATAATCAAAGACTTATTTCTTGATAATTTTAATAATTTTCAAGATATTTTCTATTATAAAAAGCAATTTTGGGGGGATGAGGAATATGAGATTAATGTTAGAGATGCGGGGTCTCTCCTTACAAAAGATAAGGATTATGTGTATAATGTCGAGGAGCATTATTCGAATGATAAAGTAATGATTGTGGAGTGGGATTTAGCAAGTAAACCTATAAAAGGAAGTTTAGTAAATGCATATAGCTCCCAAATTCTAATTCCGGACCAAAACAATCCCCTCTTTCATGATTTAAGACCCTTTGATTTATGTTATTGTATGAAAACACCTACTAAAATCGAAGGGGATATGATCAAAAATATTAATATAATTACTAAATGTTCTTTTAAAGATGCAGTTAAAAATATTGCTAATGGTATGGAATATGTTGAAGGATATTATCCCCTTTCTTTAGTTAAATCTGTAATAAAGAAAGAATTAGATCCTTTCGAGGCTAATAGAATTGCATCGACAAACCCGAATAGACAATTCACACCGAATTATAAAAAATTTATTAAAGAATTCCGGAAATTTTTATTCAAATTCATCAATAAAGAAAGATCTTACATATTTAATGAGATTAAGAGAAATCCAAAAAATAAATCTGATCAAATTCTAATTCTTCTCAATTTATATAACGATTTAGCGGGAATGGATCTACCATATTCCGAATTCATTGAAGATATTTTAGAGAATGATATGAATATTGATGAGTTTAAACAAGCTCTTATCAAAAGTGTTCATAAATACATTCAAAAACTATTGAAAAAGAGAGAAATAGGAAGTACAATAGCTTTTCGGCTGAAGGAGATGAAAAATTCCCCTTTTATAAAATATTTTGATGATTTTATTGAAATAAGAAAAAAAGAATTTGAAAATCAAAATATTTTGAAGTCTGGAAATAAATGTGATATCTCTCAAATTAAAAAAACCTATTATGGAATTAAGTTCGCAAAAATATTAAATCTTGGAGAGAGTACGATTATTTCGCCTAGAGAACTCAGTAATTTTAAAGAACTATCACAAAAATTAGGGCTCAAGTTGAATATTGTTGAAGTGGAATCAATTGAAACGGATTAATAAGAATTATGCTCAGATCTTCAATTTCTCTTGTTTTCTTTCATATATCTTGTAGAATTTTGTAAGAAATTTTTTATAAATTTCTATACACTTAAGATATTCCTCAATTTCAATAAATTCTAAATCTGTATGCTCTAATTTAGGATCTCCTGGCCCGTATGTTATGGAAGGGATATCGAATGCGATTCCGATATTATTTATAAAGGTCGTTCCGGTTTTTTTGATCAGAATCGGTTTCTCATTTATCGTGTTATAGATCGCCCATCTCAAGGCTCCAATAATGGACTCATTCTTTTTTATTTCAAAACCCTCCACCAAACTGGAAATATGTTCTTGAATTTTTATCTTAACTTGGTGTTGCGTTTCATATAAATTTTGAAACTCAAGAATTCTGGACCTCATTTCATTAAGTATCTGACTTGAATCAATATAAGGAGGAAATCTTATATCCACTTGGATAACACACTCAGACGGGACGCAATTTGTCAGATTACCTCCGTTGATCACTGTTAAATTTGGAATAATTTTATCAAAGTATTTTGTTTTTTTATTATAGGTGGATTTATGTTTTTCCGTTAAATCCCAACAAGTTAGTTTAACTATATTCCAAATTTCCATACATATTTCGATCGCATTTACATATTCCCAAGAGCTAGCAACATGACCCATTTTAGATAATACTCTAAATCCAATACACAATCTCCCCTTGTATCCAATACAGATTTGATTAATTTTAGTAGGTTCTCCAAAAATCGCGAAATCAGGATGAATATTTGCTTTTACAAACTCTTTGATTCCCACGAGACTGTCCTCTTCTCTAACGATACCTGAAAAAATCACTTTTCCCGAGATATCCTTACTAAAATCAAATTGACTCAATGCATACACCATCGCAGCTAAAGAAGACTTACAATCGACGGCTCCTCGTCCATAAATCTTTCCCTCTTTTTTTCTAATAGGTAATTCCCCGGGAATTGTATCCATATGGGAGCTAAATAATATTACTGGCTTTCCTTCTCCTTTTTCTGCTATAAGATTTCCAACATTATCGAAATCAACCTTAAAATTGTACTTTTCTAAATATTTCGCTAAGAATTTTGAATATATTTCTTCTTTTCCAGAGGGACTATAAATGTCTATACATGATTTTAGAAATTTGATCGCTTCTTCATTCATTCGAAATCACTGTTCCTGTCTCTTTTTCCAAAGCATTATATATTGGATTATCGCCTAATCCAGAACTAATAATAACTGTTTGAATTTTCATATCTAAAGCCTCTAATGCCGCATAAGCTTTTTTCTTCATTCCCCCCGCCAATTGCTCCATAAGATGTTCTAATTGATATCTTTTTATATTTTGAATCAAGGAATTCTTATCTTCGAAATCCTTGTAAATGCCCTCTACATCTGTCAAACTTATTAAGATTTCTGCTCCTAATGCATTCGCAATATAGCTAGCTGCTCTATCCCCGTCTAAATTTACGATCTCTCCCTTCTCACTTTTTCCTAATGAGCCAATTACCGGAAGATAATTCATTTCAAGTAGATATTGCAATAATTCTGTGTGCACACTTTTTACTTTGCCAGAATATTCACCATGTTTCATAATACGTTTATCATTTATCATTACGAGTATTTTTTCCTTTCTCTTTGCTTCAATGATACCTCCATCAATCCCTGTGAATCCAAACGCATTAATATCCCTTTTTTGGAGAGCCTCAACCAAACGCTTATTATTTTTACCTCCTAAGGTCATAATGGCAACGTCTATTGCCTCTTGATCTGTATATCTTGTTCTAAATCCAGAAGGTGTCTTGAAATATTTAGGTTCTTTATTCATTTGCCGTAATAACTCATTAATCTGCGGTCCACCCCCATGAACAATGACCAACTTATATTTATCACTATGATTTTGATGAATATTAGTAATATCATTTACCACATTATCAAAATTTTCCGCGATTAAGGCTCCTCCGATCTTCACTACAACAATCATAACTATGAACCTCTATTTTTTATAATTCCTAATTATATAATCAACAATTTTATTTGCCACATTGATTTTACTAGCCTTGCTGACTGCTCTAAATTGGGGCGTTCCATTAACTTCTATCACATAAAATTTCCCATTCTTTACCATAAGATCAACTCCTACTATCTCTCCATTTACCGCTTTACTGGCATTTAAACTAATCTTTCGAATCTCGTCTGTTATTTCTTCTTTCTTCGCAGTTCCCCCAAGTGCGATATTGCTTCTGAAATCCTCCTCTGGGTTATAGCGCCCCATAGCCGCTACACAATCATCACCAACAACAAAAACTCTTATATCCGTGGGAGATTTTGGATCTGTTGATGATAGGTATTCTTGAAGATAATATTGTTTTTGTAGTATATTCCCCATGGTTTCTCTACATTCTAAATTACTCCGAGCACTATTTTGATCTTCTAATTTGGCAATTAAGCGGCCCCAGGAACCAATTATTGGTTTTATTATTGCGGGATAATGGAGCCCCTCATCAATCGCTTGCATTGAAGCATCCTCCTTAAATGCGAAATAAGTGTTTGGCGTTGGAATATTATTCTCTATAAGCTTTAAAGAAGTTAATAATTTATTTCCGGTTATGTTTAAACATTCAAAATTATTTAAAACCTTATATCCTTTAGTTTCAAGTATCGCGCAAGAATATAATCCCCGAAAATAACTTAAGGAACGCTCTAGAATTAAATCAAATTGGAACTCCAAATCTTTCTCTTTCGATAATCTAAAATAAATATTCTGATTGTTAATTATTTCAAATGCAATATTGGATTTTTCCAATTCCTCAATTAGTCGTTTTATTTCCCAAGTAACTCGATTATGTAATATTCCTACCTTCATTAGTCATTATCTATATTCTTAGTAATTAATTATTGCGGTTTTAATAGATTAGATTATAATATAGCTATCTTAGTAGTACATATTAAATTAATTTAATTTGGAATTTTTATGAATTTCTTGTTCATAATTCCCGGATTCTTCAATATAGAACCCTATCAGAAACTTCTCTATTACAATGATCTACCATTAGGGTCCCTTCAGATTTCATCCTATTTAAAAGAGCGAAATAAAATAGAAACAGATATTATTGATATGCGTATTGAAGAAGAGAGAGATTCAAAATGGAATCCCCAATCAAACGATCTTTACAAATTTGAGCAACACTGTGAGAAAGTGCTAGAAAGTGCTGCAATTCAAAATTTTAAAAATATTGGAATAAGCTGCTATACCTCTTTCCAATACTTGCAAACGAAAATAATTGCGGAAATTATTAAAAAATCTTACAGAGACAAGAATGTTTTTGTGGGGGGATATCATCCTTCAGCAAATCCTCACGACTTCACATTTAAAAATTCCCCTTTTGATTATATTATAATCAATGAAGCTGAACTTATATTATCAAAGTATCTTTCAAAAAATGAGAATATAACCACCAAAAAGTCCCGAGAAACCCAGATTTTTAGGGAAAAGCGATATATTGATGTAAATGAACTACCTCCTCCAGATTATAACCTTTATCTAAATAAGTATCCTTATTTTGATAAATATAAATTCGATCTTTATACTTCGAGGGGATGTCCTTACCAATGTACCTTTTGCTCAATCAATTATCGATTTAGAGTCTATTCTTTTGAACATTTCAAAAATGTGTTTGATGAATTGGTTCAAGTTGTTCTCAATCAGAATAAAAAGTACCCAAAAATTAGCTTTGCTGATCAGGCATTCTTTAGTATCCCTATTAAGGAGAAAATACTTGATTACATCATAAAGCAACAATTACAAGAGTCTATTAACTTTTCTTGCCAATCACGTATAGAGACTATTGCATCAGATTTATCCATTTTAAATAAAATCAAAATCAGTAAATTGATTATTGGTTATGGGCTTGAATCTGCGGACAAGAGTCTTTTGGTTGAGATGAATAAAACTCGAAATCCAAATTATTATTTAGAAATGGCAGAAAAAATAATACAAAAATATACAGAATATGAGTT
The DNA here is from genome assembly GCA_008080735.1 of Promethearchaeota archaeon. Classification (GTDB taxonomy): domain Archaea; phylum Asgardarchaeota; class Lokiarchaeia; order Sigyniarchaeales; family SOKP01; genus TEKIR-8. The sequence continues at coordinate 19,883 of SHMW01000027.1, read as the reverse complement.
AAATTATTGTAGATTGAATGTTTTATGTGGATTCCCAGGCGAAGATAAAAAATCATTCAATAATACTTTTAAATTTCTTGAGGAAAATGCGTCCCATGAAAATATTCAAATAAGTCCGTCCTTGTTTGCTTGTTATCCTAATACGCCCGCATTTCATAATATGAAGAAATATGAGGAATTATATGGTTCAGAATTCAATAAACGATGGTGGGAATCCAAAAAGAACCAATTTAAATTGTCTGTTTTGAGAAAATGCTCTCATAAGTATTCTCTAAAAGATCTTCTATATGATTATAAAGAAAACTATATATCAATTCTAAAGATCTTCAAATTTAGCAACTTCAGAGATTTGGCAACTTGGAAACAATTTTATAGTAACTGGTATAATGAGCTCAGCTCTGCGAATCAGTTAAAAAACCAGAATTGAGATAAATATAATTTCCATAAATATGAAGAATAACAACCCCGCGATTTTTAATTTTTTCGGATTAGAATGAATGTTAGTAAAAATTGATATATCAATTGTTTCTGCTAATAGGTCGTCAATAAAAAGAAAGGCGCCAACAAAAATAAAGATCATACTAAATATAAGGTTTTCACTAAAAACCAAGAGGAGAATTCCCTCAATAAGGATGATCGCCCCAGAAAGAAGATGGTGTAAAAATTTCCAAATTCCCGTAACTTCCACTACTTTTTTTTCCTTCTTCATATATTTTCATCCTTTTAGAAGATATTAAAACTTTGAGATAAACTACATCCTATGCTTTTTGATCTGAATCGATAAAAAGGAAAATATAATATTTTTAATTTATTACACTATTTAATAGGATATAAATAAAACTTATCATCTCGAAGATAATGGAATTTAAGCATCCATCAAAGGATATTCAAGAATCTGAAGGAACTCTGCTCAGGGGAAAGACTGTTTGCATGTGTTTGACAGGTAGTGTGGCGATAATTAGCGCACCAATTATCGCACGTGAATTAATGAGAAGGGGGGCGGAAGTGATTGGTGTTATGACACATGCGGCTACAGAATTAATCACTCCTCAGATGATACATTGGGCAACTGGTAATCCCGCGATTACAAAATTAACTGGAAACGTTGAACATGTCTATCTAGCGGGAGAAAGACCAAGAGCGGTAGGCCAAGCAGACTTAATATTGGTTTGTCCTGCCACTGCCAATACCATATCAAAAATTGCTAATGGAATAGACGATACTCCGGTAACTACTGTCGTAACCACTGCTTTTGGTTCATCTATTCCTATAATTGTTGTCCCTGCGATGCACGAATCGATGTTTCGACACCCCATTCTAAAAGAGAATATGACCAAGTTAAGAAAATATGGTGTTGAGATACTCGGACCAAGAATCGCGGAGGGTAAAGCTAAGATCGCACGTATTGATGATATCATCGATAGAACAATCGATATCCTTGTTGCCAAGAAAGATCTCGATGGAAAGAAAATTTTGGTAACTGCGGGACCCACGAGAGAATATATCGACGAAATACGGTTTGTTTCTAACGATTCATCGGGAAGAATGGGTATTGAGTTGGCGAAAGAAGCATCAGCTAGAGGTGCTGATGTCTTGCTTGTTAACGGAAAGAGTTCCGTTGAAGTTCCAGATTATCTTAATGTTAAAAATGTAATTTCCACAGATGATTTTATCAATACAGTAAATAAGGAACTTAATGATAATACTTATGATATGTTTATCTGCGCAGCTGCAATCAGCGATTATTCTCCAATTGATTGTATAGAAGGGAAAATCTCCTCTGATAAAGTAAAGGAATTACAGGTAAATATGAGATTAACTCCTAAAATCATTGATAAAGCCAGAGATGTCAATAAGGATGTATTTGTTGTAGCTTTCAAAGCCGAGACGAACGTCTCCAGAACTGAATTAATTGACAGAGCCTATGCACGGCTTCAGAAGTCAGATGCTGATTTAATAGTAGCTAATGATGTTGGGCGAGAAGATGTTGGCTTTGAAAGCAGCGAGAACGAAGTCTATATCATCGACAAAGAAAAACATACAACCCACGTATCTAAGCATAGTAAGAGATATGTTGCTTCCAAAATCATTGATATTGCGTTAGAGAATTATAGAATCAAAGATATGTGAAATTTCGATAATAGGTTTTTTCTGTTGGACTAATTGGAGAATTTCAACATCACTTCTTATAAACTTTATGAAAGAAAAGATTTAAATAATAAATCAGTTTTTCTAATAACTGAAGCTAGTTCCAGATTTATTATAGAAAGTTGAGTTTATAAATGTGTATTCATACCCCTATTATAAAATCCCATATTAATGGGGCATTTAACATATTAATATATGATTTCTTTTATTTTCTAGATGATAAACTCTTTTGATATATTGGAGGAATAAGGTTTTAAATAATGACTACTGAAGAGGAAGGACGGATAACACAAGGTACTATCGCACAGTTCATGCGCAAAAGAACCCAATTAGTTGGGTTTGAGTTCGGATATTGGAAGCATGCACAATATGCCGCAGAATTCTTAGATAATGCTCTTGACGCAATAGAAACATTCCAATGGTCAGAACTTAAGAAGGAAGATTCTAGTATAGCATACACATTAGATCAGGAAATCTTTTTAGAGAACTTTTCGGTTCTCCAAAAAGAAGTTGAGGAGGAGGATTCTCATGAACTTGATGATGAGGCTAAACGAACCTTATTAGGGGAGATACGCCCACAATCAAAAAGCATTTTGGAAGAAAAGCCAAAGGGAGAAAAACCCAAGAAAGAAGAACCGAAGCCTAAAAAAAAGGAAGAGATTGAAGAAATTGAAGTAAAAAATCTTATAAGAGACATGGAAAGTTTAATAGCGCCAGTCAATAATATAAAAATTATTGATAAAGAGCCCATTGTTATTATGAGATTGACAGAATCAGAAGCACATTCACTATTAACTGGAGAAATAGATGCTAAAAATGTTATGAGTTATAAATTTGAAGTATTTGATAATGGATTGGGAATGGCTAAGGTAGATGTTGAAAAATATGGGAAATATCTTGCCTCTTCCAAAAGTATTGAGCTAAAGCAAACCAGAGGAAGTCAAGGTTTTGGAGCACCAAGCGCATTTAGTGATTCTCAAAATACTACTGGAAAACCCATTGTTGCCGTTTCTAAAACAGCGGATAATCTCTATGCGACAGCTTCTGAATTTTTTACTACTTCAAAAAACGAAAAAAGGTATGTGGTCCATCCCACCGAAATAGATGTCCCGTTCCTACATGGTACCTATATTAAGCTCAATTATCTTAATATAAAATATGTCAGAGGTTATGTAGATACCTATGTGAAAGAAACGGCCCTAATGAATCCTCACGTAACAATAATTTATATAGACCCTTACGACGAAGAATATATCTTTCCAAGAAAGGTTTCCTCATTTCCAGCAGAGCCAAAATATGCAAAACCCCATCCATCCTCAACTAATATAGGTGATCTTCAAGATTTATTAGGAAAATCAGAACATTTATCATTGACTTCATTTTTACAGGATAATTTTGTCCGTATGAGCTACAACACGGCCAAGGAAGTCGTGGAGCTGGCAGAACGAGATCTTCAAGACAAACTAAATCTTTTAATTCTAGATACTGGATTTCTTAAGAAAGTTAAGAAGAAAAGCGATGATATATATTTTCTTAGATATGAAAAACGTGTATATGGAAGGTCATCAAGGCCACGAGATAAATTAATTGTATATGAAGTGAAATCAGATGAAATTAAAGAGCAATATTGGAACGAGATTGAAAAATATCAAGACTTAAACGATGAAATTGATGAAATTACAGATAAGATTAAAAAATTTAAAACAAAAATCCAAAAAGCAGACACAAAAAAAGAACAGAGAAAAATCAAGAGGGACGTGAGAAAACTCAGAAGGAAGATAGATGCAATAAGGGATGACAAAGACAGTCTGAGAGCTAATCTAAATAAGATTTTTAAAGATCAAAAAACAGGATTAGAAGAGATAAAAACGAAGAAGAAAGTTCGAGATTTTGAAGATTTGGTAGAAGAAGTAAAAATTTCGGACGCAAGACCACAAGATCTTACAAATGATCAATTTAATTCTCTCTTTTTTGCCTTTAAGTCGGTAAAATATATGTCACCTCCCACAGATACCGTCGTACCCGTTGGTGATGTGGTATTAGAAAATACACTGATAAAGGAATTGGGATTAAAAGTTTCAGAAAATTTGGATGATTTTGGAACACCAGTTGAAGATCTTAAAACCTCAACAAGGAGCGCTTTAAAACGCAAAAAACAACGTCTATTGGGGGAAAACCCAGAAATTAGCGAAGAAGATTTAGAGAATACTGAATTAACTGATAAGGAATTGATAGAATTCAATTCGAAGATTTTATCACAATTTTTACTAGAAAACGACAATTTTGAGCCAGAAGGGTATTCACAAGATTTGCACTCTTTATTAGAACTTTCAGAAACTTCAGAAGAAATAGATTATAAACAAGTTTTTGAATATTTTGTAGAAAACTTCACTAGAGAGGATGATTTTGTAGCAGCGGAAACGCGGGATCCGACGAGTGGTAAAGGATTGGCATATATTGTTGAGGGTGTCCTTGCCTATGCAAATAAATTAGAAGTACCTAAACGTTCCCGAGATGTGTTATCTCGATTTGTTAATAGAACACCAAAATTGAGAGACACTGCGGATTGTGCAATAACGAAGGCTGTTCAAGCTGTTAACTGGAAAAATTATAATTTAGATAGTTTTGATAATGGCTTACCTAAAGGCCCAATTAAATTACTGGTGAATGTATCTGGACCTTACGTGCATTTAATGTTCAAATCCCAATCCAAAAACGCACTTGCTGATGATGAGGATCTTATAAATGAAATCAAATATTGTTTAGAAGCTATCGGGAGAAGATTAAGAGTTTATCTCAACAGACGGGCGAAAATACGGAAAAAAGAAAAACGAGCCAACTTGATTGAAAAATATATTCCTAAATTTGTCAGCAGTCTGTATAATATTGCTCAAGAAGGTAGTAATTATAAAGATGAGATCTCGAAAGAAGAACTCGAAAAATTAATGAAAACACCAATTAGGAAGGAAAGACCCCAAATCAGCGAAGATCTTAGAGAAAAGATTTCTAAAAAGAGAAAGATTAAGAAAGAGAGAGAAAAAGAAATAATTGACGTTGAAAATCTTGAAGATTATACTGTAAAGGAATTAAAAGGTATTGCCGACAAAAAGGATGTGGATTTACCTTCACGTGCAAGAAAAGCAGAAATAATTGATACAATTGAAGATTCCATTGAATTGAAGGAAGAAAAAGAGGAAAAGAAAAAAGAAAAAGAGAAAGAAAGAGAAGAAGAGAAAAAGGAAGAAGTTGATTTCGAAAACCTCGACGATTATACAGTAAAGGAATTAAAGAGCATTGCCGACAAAAAGGATGTGGATTTACCTTCACGTGCAAGAAAAGCAGAAATAATTGAGACTATTGAAGATTCCATTGAATTGAAGGAAGAAAAAGAAGAAAAGAAAAAAGAAAAAGAGAAAGAAAGAGAAGAAGAGAAAAGGGAAGAAATCGATTTCGAAAACCTCGACGATTATACAGTAAAGGAATTAAAGAGCATTGCCGACAAAAAGGATGTGGATTTACCTTCCCGTGCAAGAAAAGCAGAAATAATTGAAACTATTCAAATCGCGGTGGGTGTCAAAGAAAAAGAAAAGGAAAAAGAGAAAGTAGTAGAAAAACCCCAAAAAATAACAAAGGAAAAGAGGAAGAAAAAAGTAAAAGCCCCACCAATGCCCTCAAAAACGAGACAGCAAAAGTTACCTGTTATCACTAACGAGGCAATCTTAGAAGCGTTGGAAGAAAATAAATGGCAAAATATTCAAGATTTAATCTTTAAGATGAGAATAAAAGATATGCTAGATGCTCGACTTTTACAAGTAAAATTAAAAGAACTGGAAAGAAAAGAAAAAGTTGTTGTAAAATCTAACAAAGGAAAGAAATTTTGGAAATTAAATTAAGGTGAAGATTAAATGCCGAAAAATGAAAAGAAATTGGAATGGGATTTGAAAGCTACGAAACAATTAATGAATAACCTTCAAGACCAAGAATTGGGTGAAACAGATATCGAATTACCCAAGGATACCATAAAAATAGACGATTTAAGGAGAAGAGAGGCATTAGATAGATTATATTCATTAGTCGATAGCCTCATCGAAGAAATATACATTACCGGAAAACCCGTTATTGAATTACCATCTCGTTCCAATTCAAATATCATTTGGGATGAGGAATCTGATCTATTATTGCTTGGAAGACAAATTCAAAAAAAGCAATTTCATTCATTAACAAGTGTGGCGGATATTACCAGATTAATGAGAGTTTTAGAAATTATAAACGAATTATTAAAGAAGGATATGCATGCGACTAAACGTGAAATTTTTTATACTGACGTAAAACTTTTTCAAGATCAAAAAAACAGTGATAAAAGTATCGAGGATGTGGCAACAATGCTTTACACTACGAGAAATTCGACCCACGTCGTTGCATCTGCGAGAGGATCCTGTGTCGGAAGACTAAGAATAAGGGATAAAAATGATATTATTGATCTAGAAGGATTAGGTAGTGGGGGTTGGGGAATTAGTCCAATGTTAGATAATATTGAAATCCTAGAGTCTGATGCTGAATTTATTCTCGTAGTAGAAAAGGATGCTGCGATGATGCGACTGGCGGAAGCACGCTTCTGGAAGGATTATCCTTGCATCATTCTCACTGCTCAAGGTGTAGGAAATGTAGCTGTACGGATGTTTCTGAAACGACTAAGTAAAGAATTACAACTTCCCGTCTTTAGTTTGGTAGACAGTGATCCTTATGGACATTATATCCATAGTGTATATATGCGAGGTTCTAAGAGATTGAGTTATGAATCTCCTTTCTTAGCAACCCCCGATATAAAGCTTTTGGGGGTATTAACAAGAGATTTGGATAAATATAATGTTCCTGATGATTGTCGGTTGGATATGAATAAAACAGATATTAAACGAACGAAAGATCTGCTCAAAGAAGATTTTGTCAAAAAGAATAAAGAATGGAAAAAAGATCTTGAATTAGCCTTAAAAATTAAGAAAAAAGCAGAGATTCAAGCACTCTCATCGCATGGGTTTGAATTTCTCACTGAAAAATATCTTCCAGAAAAACTTACAACTGGGGATTGGTTATAATAGAGGTGATTAATTATTAGAGTGTTTCGCAAAAAAGATGGAGGGATCGTACAATTAATTGATAAAAAAAAAATGCAAGAATGGTCAATCGAGCTTCCATTAATTTTTATTGAATACATTAGAAATAACAAATTGGATACTTATGACGATGAGAAGGTAAGGAAAGCTGTTGAGAAATATTTAGATGAAATAATGGAGGATGTTGCTATTCCAAGATTAATTGAGGTATTGGAAGGAGAGGATAATGAAGAGATTTTCAATGCTTTAGAACGAATAGATAAAATTGCAAATGAAAATTTAGACTTGGCGAGACCTATTAAACCTTACTTAGAAAATTTGCTGAAAAAAGAAAATAAAGATATTAAAACATTAGCAGATGGAATCTTAGAATTATTTAGAAGAGAAGAAAGACGGAAAAAATTAAATGAAAAGCGTAAGATTATGCGAGAAAAGGAAGACTTATTTATGGATGGTAAGATAAGTGCAGAAGAATATGCTAAAGCACGAAAAGAATATATTAAATTCCGTGATAGTAAATGATTCATAATATAAGGGAAAAATTTGCCAACTTTGTTATAGATAATAATGTTATTGGTTTTTTTAAAGAACCAATCACCTTAAAATCTGGAAGAGTTTCCTATTGGTACGTCAATTGGAGAGATATTGTTGCTGATGTATATTTAACAGATGAATTATCAGATTTTATTATAAAATATGTAAAAGAATTAAATTTAGAACCAAAGTGTTTTTTTGGAGTGCCTGAAGGAGCCACTAAAATTGGATTGATTACGCAATTTAAATGGGCTAAATCACAAAATGATTATGGAGAAGGTGAATTTATTTTATCAATGGGTCGCGGAGCCCCAAAGAAACACGGTCAACTTAAAGACAGATATTATTTAGGCGTACCGAGGGGGAATTTAATTATTCTAGAAGACGTGACCACTACTGGACAATCTTTAATTGAAGTTGTTGACAAATTTTTAGAATTAGAAATAAAGATTACCGCTACGATAAGCTTAACTAATCGGGATGAAATAAGACCTGACGGTAAAACAGTAGAGGAGATACTTAATACAAAAGACATCCCATATTATTCAATGAGTAATGCCTTAGAACTCCTACCAAAAATTTATCAAAAAACAAAAATCGACCAAAAAATTGCACGAAAAGTTGAGGAATACTTTTTAGAATATGGAGTAAAGAAATTAAAACTAATATACTAATTGTCTATTTTTATTGAATATAAAACCCTCTCCATTTATGTATTAATTCTGAAATCTTACTAATTAATATCCGCTCGGAATTTGTTAATCTTCTTTCATCTGCTACAGACAATTCAGTGCGAGCTAATCTAAGTAATTTTAATAAACGACTATCTATAATATTAGCCTTATATGAATTGAATTTATCTAAATCTGATTTTGGTTTAGTTCCATCTTCAATCATTTTTTCCATAAAAAGTTTAAATTCCTTAATTTTATTCAGAAAGTTCTTTTCATCAATCTCTCTTAGTCTGCGATCATCTCTTTCACTTATTGCGTATCTTTGAACAACGATGTTATCACATTTCTCTTGAGGTGATAATATCAATATATTTTTTTTTATTAATGGGACTGCTATGAAGAATTTTAATTTGTAGTTCTTTCCTCGTTTAAAAGGACCAATTTTCATATTTAAGAGGGAAAAACCTTTGTAATCTTTTACACATTCTGTTAATATTTCTGAATGCTTGAAAACAAAATTCGTTCTGGTTAGCAACTCCTCTAAATCTTCTTTAATTTTTAACAAATTTCTATTTCAATAGCTTTTTATAATTCAATTATATTTTTTATTTTGTAAACATAATGCATTATAACAAATAGAAATTAGAAATTATATTTAATTATTTAATAAATTACTACTTTTGTGAAATCCCGTGATTGCTGAGATACTATTAGCTATAATTTTTGCCGTGTTTGTCCTAATCGGATTTTATATCATCTATAAGCAGGTTGCTTTAGTCAAAAAAGGTGAATTGTCATATAAAGAAATTTTGCTCTGTATTTTCTATGGTTTAATCTTTAGTATGGCTGTAATAATAATAGTTGCGATGGCGTTCATATTTGCAATAAAATCTCCGGATTTGTGGACAATGGGGATAAACCCACCTGAAAAAATTAATGAATTAGTACTTCTAATCCCCCTTTCTGTTTGCCTTATTTATATCTCCCTTTATCCTTTAATTGATTTTATTTATATTGCGATTTCATCTGAATCGAAAGAAGGATTAACAATATTTCATAGAATTCTCGGAGAAAAAGTAATAAATAGAATTAATTCAAAAATTATTTCACTCTTTATTTCTCTGGGTGTTTATTTTCTGATTTTTGTTGTCCCTCCGCTATTGATAACTCTTGCAGGAGTTCCTTTTATTATGATATGGTCAACTTGGTTTTTAGTTTATCCATTGATGATTCTCACATATTTCGGTGCTAAAGGATACATTGCGGGAATCACGAATGCTTTTATCCATATTCCAGATATGAAAAGATCAATTTTTCTAGGATATGAAGATTCTAAAAGAAGTATGGATGAATTTATCGATGATCCTTTTCCATATATTACTTTAGGTTTGATGTTGTTTGTATTTGTATGGCAATGGATATCAATGTTCCAGACTTTGGGTTTCTTAGCAACTGGTTCTCTTGCGATCTCGACTTATTCTTACTCGGGAATGGTGTTTGTCACTCTTTTGTTTGGAGTGGTTGGATATTTTACACGATTTTGGGGTAGAAAAATCCAGTATAGAGGAATAGACGTATTCTTTGCCGCATATTTAATGGCTGCTGTGGGGATTAATGTTCTTGTGAATTTTCTTATTGTAAATATCGATAAATTGACAGAAACCTTTAATTCATGGGTATTTACTGCAACTATCCCCCCTAACTCCATATTATTTGCAATTCCAGCAGTTATAGAAGAAATTGTACTTATCACGTTTACTTCTTATTATTTCCTCTCAAGGAAAAGCGAGTTTAATATAAATTTAAAATTTTCAAAAATTAACCAGTATGCCCAAACTTTCGATCCGGTTCCATTATTCAATTATCTTAAAAGTAGCGACCCGGAAGTTAGTAAAAATGCTCAAAAAGCCTTAATTAAAATGTACGAGAGAATTCCTCATAAAGTTGATATTGATATAGACCATATCAAAATCAAATACCAACTATTAGATGGATTATGTGATGATGATCCTAAAGTGAGAGAAGTAAGCTATAAAATTTTTTTGATGCTTCAAGATGAAGCGCCGGAAAAGATTAAGCAGTGGGTTATTGAAGAATTGAGATCACCGAATTATGATAAAAGTATCCGAATTGCACAGTCTTTAATTGAGACCAATTTTTCATTTCTAAAATTGATCCCTATCAAACTATTAACCGAATTAACTGAGGATCCTGAATGGAGATTAAAATTGATCTCTCTGAAAGCAATTTCCCGTTTGATTAAGGAAGTAGACGTAGGAATGGATAACTTAAATATCCAAAGCTTATTAAACGATCCTGAAAACAAGATCCAAGTTGAGGCTTTAAATATTTTATCAAAAACCTCCTATAAGGTTCCCATCGATCTTATTATTAATAAAATAAATCATCCCAATAAAAAAATTAGAGCTTCTGCGATTAAAAATTTAAAAAATTTTAAGCTTGATGAGTTTGATTCTGAATTAATCCCAAATTTAATTCCATTGATGAGAGATCCTTCAAGTTTAGTCAGAGCTGCAATTTTTGAGGTTCTAGGTAATCTTGGTAATTTTAAAAAATATTCAATCCCAATCCCTCCCATTTTAGATGGTCTTTCAAGCCAAAATCCAAAATTGAGAGAAGCATCGGTGTTTGCAATCAGTAAATATTTCAAAGAAAAACCGAAAGCTATCGACATCAAAAATATCATTAATAAAATAGATAAGCGGGATACAGATTCACTATTGAGCATTATATCAGTATTAGGAAATATGTGGCGAAAAAATGAAGAGGAAATTCTAAATATCCTTTTAGATTTTATCAAAGTTGATAGTGTAGATATAAAAAGTAAAGTCTCCCAAATACTAGTGGAAAAAACGAAATATGATCCTAAATTAATTTTATCTGAATTAGTAAAAATCCCAGACGTCTCAAGATTCGTTTCTAAAGGGATCATCTCTCGTACGCTTATTAAAATGGCGCAATCTTATCCTGACAAAATTATACCCGAATTAATCAAATTATCTGAATCGGAAAATAAAGATATCCAATTAAATGTTTTTTCGGCTTTAGAAGGTTTAGCTGATGAATATTCAGATCAGATTGATATAAAACGAATTTTATCAATTTTAAAAACTACTTCAGAAGAGGGAATTAAAAAGGAAGCATCAAAGATCTTGGCAAAAATTGCAAAACAAGATCCTCAAAGCATAAAACCTGTAATAAATGAATTTTTAGAGGTGTTTGATGAACAAGAGACTTCAGTAAAAATAACTCTAGTCAAATCATTCTCGGAAATTGCCGAAAATAACCCAAATCTAATCTCAATTGATTCTGCCATACAATTATTTTCAGAACAGGACTCATTCATACGTGAATCTGCGGCTAAAATGATCGGGAAAATAGGGGCACTTTCAGAAAATTATAAAGACGCAGTAGACGCTTTACTGAACGAAGCTCTTTCAGATGAGGATTGGATTGTAAGAGAAGCAGCAATTAACGCTCTGGGAAAAATAGTTGCTCAGATAAAAAATAAAGATTTTGTTATTAAAAAATTAATTTCCCTACTTGATGATGAGGAAACATGGGTTAGGCGATCGGCTATCAACCTGCTCTCTGAAATTAAAGAACTAAAACCGTCTGAAATACCATTTAAAATAATCAAGAACAATACCCAACATGAAAACGAAAATGTGAGGGAAGCAACAGCAAAATTACTAAAGCGGTATGTAGAAGTTGATATTGATAACATTTTTGATGAGATTTTTGATTTACTGGAAGACCCCTCTGAGAATGTGCGAAACCGAATGATCAATTCAATGGATGAAATAATTCGACAAAAGGGGATCACCCCATTTTTACCAAAATTACTAAAACATCTCAGCGATGAGTTTTCTATTGAGCTCCAACGTTCCATAGCGATTCTTTTGGGACGAACAGTTCGATATGAAGAAGAAGAAATCAAAAAACGTGTAATCTCGTTATTAAAAATCAGATGTGAGATGTCTCAAGACGAAACTATTTGTGGGGTGCTTCATAGGTTAACTGAAGGGTAAAATTTAATATGCTTATATTGTCTGTGATAAAATTCCAAAATTTCTTTCACTAATTTTCCAGACCCCCACTCTTTATTACCTCTCTTATTACCTAATTAATATAATAATCTTTTAATTACTCTACGATTATTTAGGAAATCTATGATCAATTGATATATTTATAGAAATTCGCTACTCTCGGCTTTAAACTAACGACATTATTATTTTATTAATAAGAGGATTAAAAATTTAATAGATATATTTTAGTAAATATAAAAAAGAAAGAGTGATAATCATTACCCAACCTATATCAAGTCCTTCTACACCCATTAACCCAGTTCAGAAATTTGAGGATTTTTATCGCCATTTTGAAGAATCTCCGGGAGAATATAAGTATTATGAACAGATCAAAGAAGTTGATTCGAAAGGAAGAAATTCATTAGTTTTTTCCTATGAAGATCTCTTATCTTTTGATCCAAAACTCGCAGAAATGCTTAAAAAGGATCCCGAAGCCTTATTAGACGAAGCTGTCGAAGCTTTCAAAAACAGCCTTAAATATCTTTCTGGAGGAAAACTCAGCTACGATGACTATTTTGTGCGCGTATCCTCTCAGGATGAAAAAAGCACTTTAGGCGTTACTATTCGAGGACTACGCTCCAAACATATAGATCAATTAGTCTGGTTAAAAGGAATCACAATTCGAAGTTCCACAATTAGACCAAAACTCACCAAAGCCACCTTTGAATGTCTTGTTTGTGGCGCCACCTTTGAAGTTATTCAGCTTACTTCAAAAATTAAATGGCCGGGTTTTTGCGTGAATAAACGTTGCAAGGCAAAAGCAAAATCAGATTTTCGATTAATCACTAAAAAATCTGAATTTATCGATTGGCAGAGTATTACAATACAAGAAGTACCTGAAGATCTACCGGCAGGAAGAATTCCGCGATCGGTTCAAGCAATCCTTACTCAAGAGTTAGTCGACTATGTCAAGCCGGGTGATCGAGTTAAACTTATGGGTGTTTTTCGTTCTGTTTTAGCTACATCAATGAGAAGTAATAATTCCACTCTCTTCAAAACATTCGTGGAAGTGAATTATATCGATCCAGAGGATAAAAGTGAAGAACAAATTGATATTACTAAAGAGGAGAAAGAAGAGATACAGAAACTCGCCAAAGAGCCGATGATCCAAAAAAAGATCGCACGCTCACTAGCCCCCACAATTTATGGAAGAGATGACCTTAAAATGGCTTGTGCGCTGAGCTTATTTAGTGGGACGCGAAAAAAGAAGCCCGGGGGAGGATATAAACGTGGAGATATTCACGTACTCTTTGTAGGGGATCCTGGAACTGGCAAATCGGAAATCTTAAAAAGCTCTGTTGAAATCTCTCCTCGAGGGCTTTATACTTCTGGAAAAGGCTCTACGGCAGTAGGATTAACTGCTGCGGTTATTAAGGACGCTGATACCGGTCAGATGAATTTAGAAGCCGGTGCCATGGTATTGGCAAATGGCGGTGTTGCGGCGATAGACGAGTTTGATAAGATGGACTCGGCGGATAGATCGGCTTTACACGAAGGGATGGAACAGCAAACGATTAGTATAGCTAAAGCGGGGATTGTTGCCACTCTTAAAGCAGAAACAGCAATTATCGCGGCAGCAAATCCACATTCTGGTCGATATGATATCTATAAAACGCCTACTCAAAACATACGATTACCTCCCTCCCTTCTTTCGCGCTTTGATCTTATTTTTGTAGTGATAGATCGCCCGAATAGGGCTGACGATGCACAGATGGCCGAATTTATTCTAGAAAATGCGATGAGGGAGTCAGATACCGCCTCTGAGGAGGAAAAAATTATCGCACCCATTCCAGGCGATTTACTTAAAAAATATATCAAATATGCGAAGAGAAATTGTCGTCCATTTCTTACAAATGAGGCGAAAGAACAGATAAAAGAGTTTTACTTGAAATTGAGAGGAGAATATGATAGTGAAGATGCGATAGTATCTATATTAGCTCGAAATCTTGATGCTCTTGTGAGATTAAGTGAAGCACATGCGAAGATGGCACTTAGAGAAGACGTCTTAAAGGAAGATGTAGATGCGATCATTCAACTATTTGATCGATATCTTAAAGACACAGGTTATGATAAAACTACAGGAAAAATTGATATGGATAGAATTTTTGTTGGAGAATCTAGAAGTAAATTGAATAAACTCGACAAATTGCTTTCAAGATTGAAGGAAATTTTTGAAGAGAATAATTGGAAAATGCTGGAAAAGAAAAATATAATTCAAATCCTTGATTTAGAGGAGGGATTGGATGAAGACTTTATCAAAAATGCCCTCTCAGAGCTCGTTACGGAGGGAACGCTCTATGAACCGCGTGTTGGGCATATTAAGTTTACCTCAAAGGATTCTTAATCTTTCTCTTCTCTATTTTTCTAAAAATTATTAAGCATAATAATAATGATTAAAAATCAATAATTCTTTTGCAGCATAATAAAGCATTATTCGATAAAACCTATGTCCGTTGTAATTGAGAATTTAAAGGAAGCTCTTAACGGGGAAAGTAATGCGAAAAGAAAGTATGAGCTTTATGCCGAAAAGGCGATGGAGGAAAATCACCCCGAGATTGCTTATCTTTTCAAAGCTGTTTCCTTTGCCGAAAGTATCCATATTAAAAATCACACCCGTGCCCTCTCACTCATGATTGATTCCGAAGTGAATCTTGACGAGTTTGTATATGTTGATGAGGAAATACTTAGAGAGAAAACCGGAGATACATTTTCTAATCTAGAGGATGCTATAGAAGGGGAAACATATGAAACAAAACAAATGTATAAACAATTTGAAAAAAATGCGAAATCATTAGGGAATGAGGTGGCAGAATTGTCATTTTCTTTAGCACGCGATGCAGAAGAAGTCCATGCGGATCTTTTCTCGTTATATTCAAAATATCTTACAAAAGGAACTCCTATTGAAAAAAGGAAAATATATGTTTGCCAGATATGTGGAAATGTCGAATTTGAAGAACCCCCTGAGAACTGTCCCGTCTGTGACCATTCTAAGACCTTTTTTAAAGAAATAGACACTCCAAATTAAAGATTATTGCTCTATATCCATTCTATCTTTGTCAAATCCATATCATCAAGGAAATTAATCTGACTCCAATGGTCAATTAGGCGATTTACAAATTTAGGGGACTCAAAAAAAATCAGTTCTCTATCATCTTTAAGCTCTTTTATCATCCGAATGATTTTTGCCAATTCATATTTCTTATTTTCGAGATTTTTTCGTACAATTTCTTTTTCTTTTTCATACCCATTTTGAATCTGCTTATCTGATGGATCAATTCCATTCACCTTAAAATAATCTGCAAACCCCAAATAATTTTTTTGCATATTTTCAAACGAGCGCCCAAAATCTATTCTACATAAACTTTTATCATCTCGCACTATAAGATGCCGATCATATACATCATATAACGATAATATATGATGGAGGTAATAATGGCGACCTAAATAATGTTTAAAATCAGCTAATCTATAATTCGAAATATCCTCACCTTCTACATACGTCGTTAAGATATAGGGTATTTCTTGTTTTATTAAGCGTCCTTTTTGATAGATTCCCGTTAAATACCCATCGCAACAGAGAGCGGGATCAAAGAAATATCGCGTGAGGTGAAGTCCCAATATTTCAGAAAAATAATTCTCTCGAACATATTTTAAAAAAAGCAATGGTGTTTTATTTAGGGAAAAAACCGTACATTTTTTGTAATAACTAAAACTACATTTGAAAATAATCTCTTTCTCTAAATCAAAATTGATTTTATTTGCCATCTTATAAAATTCCTCTTCGGAAAGATCCCCTAAGTCATACCAATTAAAAATTCGGCTAATTACGTCTACATTTTTCTCATTCAAGGTTGATCGAAATTTACTATATCAATAAAATTTAATTATTTTTTTCCTCTATCTCTATTTAATTATAGAGGTTTTAAGTAAAAAATTAATGCATGCCCCAAAGATTCTTTAAAGTAATTGAGACCTATTCAAATGACCAGATTCTATCCTTAATAAAGGATATGGAAACGATTCTCGGTGAAGAGAAAAACCTTGTCTTCATCCCTCAAGCCAAAATAATGGTAGTAGGCGATCTCCATGGAGATCTTGGAACATTACATAAAATAATCCAACAGTTTTTCCGCGATGATTATGATATCCTTCTATTTTTAGGTGATTATGTCGATCGAGGTGCCAAACAAGTTGAAGTAATTAATGTACTATTTTATTATAAAAAGATAATTCCAGATAGAATAATTTTACTTCGGGGAAACCACGAAGATCCTATTATAAATCGACAATATGGATTCTACGATCAAGTGAGATTGAAATTTAAAGATAACAAGACTTTTTTTAGGGCATATAATCAAATCTTTTCTAAATTACCATTAGCGGCGATAACTTGGAATGATATTCTCTGTTTACACGGGGGAATTCCCGAAGGTTTGGAGAATATTGATGAGATTAATGATTTGCCAAACAATCAAACACAAATTAAAGATCCCGTAATTAAACAAATGTTATGGAATGATCCTAAAGAATTTCGATGGAGTTCAAAGGAATTCAAGAGAAATAGTCGCGGAGCTGGAATTAAACACTTCGGGGAAGAAGCTTTTGATTATTTCATCAATAAAAATAAGATTAAATATGTTATAAGATCGCACGAAAGGGTTAAGAACGGTTGTAAAACATATTTCGATGAAAAATTGTTTAGTATCTTCAGCTCACGCTCCTATTCTAAACATGTATCAACGGTGGTTGGCTCTATCAGCACAAAAGGGAAAATTGATATTATTCCGATTTAATAGGGTCTAAGTCCTTATAAACTCATATTAAAATAAAAAAGAAAAAGAAAAAATTTTTGTTTTTTACGGCTCGAGCCACGTTCCAACGAAATATGACACGAAAAAACCAATAAGACCCACTATTACCATTTCTATGCCGCTTTTTACAAAACTCCCTCCGGTTATCCGTGTTTTTAATCCCCCAACGATAAATAACATCGAAAAGGAGATTATTGATGATATTATAAGAGAAGTCAATCCAATCGGAATAAAATACGGAAATAACGTGATTAACGAACCAAGAACAAATGCCACGAATGTTATTCCCCCTCCAATCAAGGGACTTTCAGGTTCCTCTAATCCAAGTTCGCTTTTAATTAAAAAATCGATCCAAGATTGTGTATCTGAAGTGATCGTGTTAACAGCTCCCTCCAATGTTTCTCCTTTGAGCCCCCATTTCATTAAAATCTGTCTAACCTCTTCTTCCTCTTCTTCAGGAAATAGTTTGATTTCTGCTCTCTCCCGTTTCATCTCATTCTTAATATATTGAGCCTCACTTTTTGATGAGATATATTCCCCGAGCCCCATACTAATAGATCCAGAGACGAGGGCTGCCATACCGGTTAAAATGACAAATTCATTTCCTTGTCTTAAAGTCGCAGCCGCAATACCCACCAATAAGGTGAAGACACTAATAAGACCGTCGTTAAATCCCAGAATGAAACTCCGAATTTTCCCTCCTCCTTTAATATGTTCTTCCTGCGCAACTTCCAATATTAAATCAACCTTTAAGAAATAATTCTAATAATACAGAAAAATGTTTTCCTTACATAAAAGTTTTGTTTACAAACCATAAAACGTAAGTGATTTCGAACAAAAACAGAATCAAAAAACCATAATGTTAATTATAATATTTGACTAATTAAAAACGAAGAATAAGAGTTCTATATTAGAACTCAACTAAAAATATCTTAAATTGATAATAATGAAAGCAGCAATATTTCAAGATGTAAAAAAGATTGAATATCGTGAAGATTATCCAAAACCAGAAATTGGAAAAGTGGATGCGCTTGTTAAAGTTCATTATTGCGGAATCTGTGGTTCCGACATCCATAATTTCTGTAACAAAATGTATCAAACACCTCTCATTATGGGACACGAGTTTTCTGGAATAATAAAAGAGCTGGGTACTGATATAAGTGGATTTAGTATAGGGGATAAAGTGGTTGGCATTAATGTTAAACTCGATATCAGTCAAGGAGAATTGGGTGGTCTCGGTATATTTCAAAACGGTGGTTTTGCTGAATATGTTCTGGTACCGCAGAAGTATCTCTTTCACGTGCCCGATAATATCTCCTTAAAAGAAGCCGTGATGATTGAATCCTTTGCTAATGTCACCCGCGCGATGAAACTTTCTCAAATTGGGAAGAATGAAAAAATAATGATTATTGGTGGGGGAAATATTGGGCTAAGTTTTTTAGATACCTTACTGGGCGTGAAGAATCCCGATTATATAATTGTGATAGAGCCTCAAGAATTTTTAAGGAATAAAGCGATGGAATTTGGAGCAACTGAATCCTTTCCCCCCTCTAAGAGCAAAATAAAGCGATTCATAAAAAAAAAAGGCAGCCCCACCTACATATTTGACTGCGTGGGAAATGAAGAGACCCTAATGCTTGGAATCAGTATGATTGAGCGCGGAGGAACTATTCTTCTTGAAGGGATTCATAAAGGTACGGTGGAATTGCCCACCTTTCTAATTAATAATAAGGAAGTTGGTATTAAAGGTTGTCTTTCACATGATAGGGACGATATTATGGCATCAATAGATCTGATTAAAAATGAAAAAGTCCATCCAGAATGGTTTGTAAGTGAAATAGTAAAGCTTAACGACTTACAAACCGCTTTTGAGGAGCATTTAGAATCGGGAGAGCGAAAATATATTAAAAGAGTCGTGGAAATCTAATTTTTTCTATTATTTTCTTTAATTATTTCTCGGGTTAACGTTTTAAAAGCAGTTTCAACATTCTCTCCTGTCTTAGCCGAAGTTATTATTTTATACATCGCACCAATCTCGTCTTTTAAATCTTCTATCTCTTCATAAGTTATTGTTTGGTCCAAATCATTTTTGTTTCCGACAAGTAATATGGGTATATCTGAAAGGAACTTGCTTAGATCGGGGATCCAAAAATCTTTAATCTGGTCAAACGTAGATGGTCGTGTCAAATCTCCAACAATAATTGCCCCTTGCCCCCCTTTATAGTATTTATGTCTCATCCTTGCCCAACGTTCTTGCCCGGCTATATCCCACAAATTTAGATTATATGTGTGCCCATTTGATAATTTAACATCTTTCATATAGATGTTGGTACCTATTGTGGAACGATAATCTTCCATAAATCTATTAGAAACAAATCTGAGAACCAAGCTTGTTTTTCCAACCGCTGATTCCCCCAGAATAATTACCTTCAGGTAATAATCTCGCTTATGGCTCATAATTTTTCATAGCAAAATATATAGTCTTTATTCTATTAA
>SHMW01000026.1:21144-46187 GCA_008080735.1 Promethearchaeota archaeon | reverse complement strand
ATGGTTTAAAATCTGAGATAAACGGCTCATACGGGGCGGCAAATATCGGCAAGAAAAAGCACCCCAAGTTATATTCCTTCAGGGCAATTGCCTACAATTTGGGATTGATCCGCGATATTTTAGATCCATTAACAGAGGATGTCAATAATTAAAGATAATTTTATTAAGATCTTCTCTTATTTTTCGTCGAATCTGTGTATCTTCCAATTTTGGAAGCAATTCTTCTAAAATGTCATTTAGATCAGTAATTTTTTGAATTAATAATTCGGGTTTTGTCCAGAGTGATTTCCGTAAGGGATGACTCTTTATTATTGCCTTATTGTAATTTTCTATTGCTTCTCGATAAAAGAGGCAGCTATTTTCTAAAAGATTAAGCCGTGTCTGATAGATCGTGCCAATTTTATGGAAACATTGAGCTGCACCTACATAATCCCCTGCTTTTTCGAAAAGAATTGCGGCATCCCTAATTTGATTTAGCGCATCTTCTAAAACATTATTATCGCCCCGTTTTAACAGCAAGTATCCTAACAAATAATTCCCTTCTCCTTGATAGAACTCGGATTCTTCTTTTTCTGCAGTCAATTTCAGTTTTTCAGCAAATTCCTCGGCCAAAATTAAATGATTACTGGATATACAATTTTCAGAAAGGAGTTTTAATAATTCTAATACACGTCCTATATCCCCGATCTCTTCATATTTTTGGATTGCTTCTCGATATTTTTCTACTCCAACAAAGATGTCCTTTTTCTTAAGCGCTTGATTCCCCTCATATACCAGCTCCTCCGCGATTGCTTGTTTCTTTACTCTCTCATCTTCGTAGGGTTTTTGTTGGGTGCCATAAAACAAATCATCTCCGTTAAAAGTAATTTGGTCTCCCATAGGTATTTCTTCCAATACATCCATATCAAACTCCTCTGATCTTGTCAGATATTCTCTCTTTTGTGGTTCTTGATTTTGGATTTGTCCAAGATCTCCAGAATAATTCGATTCTAACTTAAAATCCTCTCCATAAGCTGTCTGCAGAGGTTTTCCTGCACTTACTAATGCAGATAATTCGGAGAGGACGTTGGCAAAGAAGAATTTATTCAGTCCTTTAACGATGTAATCTACTTTATGGTAATTAGTATCGTATTCAGGTGCGTTTACGTCCATCTCCACATCAGTTAACCGATAAATCTCAAACCCAGTATCGAATTTCGTAATTTTTTGGTCTGTGCCCTCTATTTCTTCTTTCTTTTTCTTTCCCAATAAGGTATGATCAAATACTAATCCAATCGCATCGGCATTAGCTCCTTGAAACCCTAGTTGGTTAATCAGATCGATATACGAAAAAAAGAGTCCTAAACCTGGGTGTGAATGGAACCATCCTACAATGTACCGATTTTTATTTTCTCCTTCTAATTTATCCTCGATCTCTTGGATGAATCCATAGTGTCGTTCATCAAGTTGTACATCTGTAGAATGTCCAAAGGTAAGTGCTTCGGCATTTTCCACATACACAAAATCATCATCAGTATATCCGATAAGAAGGCCGTAAATTTCTTTCCATTCTTCGGCGGGAATGGATTTATTCGCATATCTGCTCGCATAGAGAATTATGGTTTTATAGGCTTCTACATTAATAACCACTGGTTTCTCAAATTCAGTCTCTTCTTCTGTCCCTGAAGGCGTAGTTTCTTTCCTCTCCTCCTTTTGCTTTTCTGAAACTTTTTTTCTTTCAAAAGCTTCTTGAGCTTTATTTTCATTGTTTTGTTCTTTCGCTTCTTTTTTCTGTGATTTCTCTAATTCTTCAGACATAATGTGGAATGGTATTATTTATAGAATTTAGCAAACGTTATAGAATAAATAAAAAATAGCTTAATTAAAATTATCTATTAATTTTGAGAAATCGACCAAGAATGTTTAAAGAACCCCATCTTTTTTTAAATTCTTGATTTCTTCTTTCGAATAATTCAACTGCTTTAAAACTTCTTTCGTATGCTGACCTACCTTAGGAGCCAATTCTTTGATAGTTAGCGGTGTGCGTGAATATTTTATTGGAGAATTTACATTTAGAATTTCACCAATTTTCGGATGTTCTTGCTTAACTACCATATCTCGAGCAATAAGCTGAGGATCCTCACACGCCTCCCTAAAATCTTTTATGGGAGCAACACACGCATCCTTATCTTTAAAAATCTCCATCCATTGTTCTTGGGTTTTCTTTAAAAATTCCTTTTGTAATTCATCAAATACCTTCTCTCTTTCCTGTCCTGATGCTCCTTGTTTGAGCTTTAAATCTTTACGTCCTAAAGTCTCACAGAGGGTATGCCAGAACTTCATCTCAATCGCTCCCACCGTCACGTAACGGCCATCTTTCGTCTTATATATCTGATAATATGGTGCGGAACCATGGAGCGGGTTTTCTGGTACAATCGAACTACTTTTATCTTTAGAAAAATGATATGCTGCCGCCATGGGCATGAAAGAAAAGACGGTATCTAGCATTCCTATATCTATATATTGCCCTTCTTTAGTTGGATTGTTTTCACGTTCTATTAGCGCACCTAAAATTCCAATGGTTGCCATTAATCCTCCTCCGATATCGGCTGCTTGGAGTCCGGGTACTACAGGTTTTCTTTCTTGATTTTCTTTTCCATATTTTTTTCTTTCGCGATTAAGGTTTAAGATGCCGCATAATCCTACATAATTCATGTCATGACCCGCTCTTTGTTCATACGGACCTGTTTGCCCATATCCTGAAAGTGAACAATAAATAATCCCTTTGTTCACTTCTGATAAGGTTTCGTAGTCTATTCCTAATTTTTTTGTAACTTTTGGTCTAAACGTTTCTAACACCACATCAGTTTCTTTAACCAACTGATAGAATATTTCTTTTGCTTTTTTCTTTTTTAGATTCAGTGTGATCGATTTCTTATTTCTCATAATAATTGCATTGAATGCACTAACTCGGTGGCGTCCTTTTTGATAAAATGGCGGAGGATTGGCATACGGAAATTTTGGATTTTCAACTCGGATAATTTCGGCTCCTAAATCCGCTAAGATCATAGAACAATAAGGCCCAGGAAGCATTCTACTGAGGTCAATTACTCGTACATTTTCTAATGGAAGTGACATATAAATAATACTACCTTTCAATTGAATAAAAAAGTTTCAAAATATAAAATAGAGAAAAAAAGATTTTAGATCTTAATGATTTCCGCATCCATTTTGGCAGTATCGATAATAGCAAACGTTGGGTTTTTACTTAAATACCCACATGCTTCTCCGGGATTTACCACCAATGTACCGTTTTCGTATTTTTTATTGACGGGGTCATGGGTATGACCTACGAGAATTATATCAAATTCTCCAGATTTAGCCAATGCCTCAACAGTTCTTTTGGAAGCGATATGGGTTGCATACATCTCTTTTCCGTCTAACTCTTTGATTAATTCCATTCCAACAAAATCGCAAATCCTCCCGAGATTCTCTTTCAAAAAGACGCGATCTCCATCATTGTTTCCATATACTCCCATAAAATTTTCCTTAATATTGTCATTTAGCTCCTTGAAAGTATTATATGTAAAAGGGGAAACATAATCTCCGCAATGGATGAGCGCATCAACTCCACGTTCATTTAGAATTGACACTGCTTTAGAGATGTTATCCATATGGTCGTGCGTATCTGCAATCACACCTATTAACATTTTAATTCAACCTTTTATGATATGTACTAATATAGAATAATATTTTAAAGTTCCATCTAAAAATTTTTCATTTTGAGGAAAAAATAGGCATGAAAACTATTTAAATTTGGAGATGCTTAAGATAACTAAGAATCTAATCCGTGATACGATTGAGCTTACATTACTTAACTTCAGAAAAAAAGGCAGTCGATAAAGAATTACAGAGATACTTTCGATCACTTCAGAAGAGAGAGTCATCGGAAATATTTATCGACTTTATTGACGAATATAAACGATTTGTTTTAAATGAGAATGCAAAGAGACTCCATCCCTTATTATTGATTGCTGCATTTAATGGTATCATCAATCCAATGTATTTGGAGGAACAAATAAATGATATCCGTAAGGTTTCACTCGCAGTGGAACTATTACATAATGCCCATCTAATTCAAGACGATTTAATAGACGATGATAAATACCGACGGGGTGAATTAACCTTCCATCGACAATTTAAAAAAGATCTCACTCAATTTTATGAGGACGGGAATGGAGAGCATTCTCAAACATACGCTCAATATGGAAAAGATATGAGCGTATTGGGTGGTACGTATTCCTATTTGCTGGGACTTGATATAATCAAAGAGTCGGGATTTCCCGAAAAATTGAAATTAATGGCGGTACAAGAATACTCCGAGGCGATCAATTATTTATTGAAAGGACAAATTATCGAAGAATATATGACAAATCATAATTTGGTAATGTCCTTAGAACAGTATCTGAGCGTAGAAGAAATGATGAGAGCTCGTGTATTTGAAAAATCCGTTAAAATTGGAGCCATTATGGCAAAAGGGAATGTTCATTACCAGATTAAACCTCTATCTGATGCAATGCTACGTATTGGTCAAGCGTATGCCATTCGAGATGATATCTTGGATATTGAGAAGGATATCAAAGGAAAAAAGAAAAAAATAATCTATATTCTCGCCATACAGAATACTAACGAGGAGCAATCACGCAAACTAAAGGATATATTTGGAAAACATAAAATTTTGGAAAAGGATGTTGAAGAAACCAAGGAAATCTTTAATCAAACAAAAGCAATAAAGATAGCTGAGCACCTCTCAAAAAATTTAATTTCACAAGCCAAAAATTATCTCCAAGATATTTATCCTGACTTGAACAAGGAACAGAAAAAGTTTTTCACTCAATTCGCCGATTATGTATATGATAGAGAGATTTAGAGCCCATCTGATTCAGATCATTCATACTTTTTTATAAATTTACAATTAAATAAACACCTTTCTCATTCAGAATCATTCATAAGTTTTTTAAAATTAAGTGGAAAGAACACTGTAAGAAATATTTAATCGACTCTAACGAATTAGATTGGTTCAAAATTACACCAATTTCACATTATTTACTTGCTTATGTTCTAACATTTGAACATTGAGAGCCTTGAACACTTCTAGCACATTGTAATTTTCTAATGCAGAAGTACGATAAAATCCATCTAAATTCCTTTGTTCCATAAACTCATCAATAACATCTTTCCTTACAATTTCCATTGGAGAAGCCTCATCCAATAAATCGCTTTTACTACCTACTAATATCATTGGAATCTGCTTTTTCAGTTTTTTATTCAGCAACTCATACCAGTATTCAAGTTGCTGAAAAGAAGAATAGCTCACGGAATCAAATACGAGGAGTGCTCCATCCGCGCCTTTAACAAATCTGGGTATAAGAGGCTTGAACCTTTCTTGTCCTCCAAAATCAAATATAGAATTTACAATACATCTTTGTTTAAGGTCGGGAGAGTCTCTTTCCCTAATCTTAGCGTCTAAGTAGGTAGAATGAAAATTAATGCCAATCGTGAGCTCTGTGTTCATATTGAAAGAATTAAAACAGTATCTATTGAACAAACACGTTTTTCCCGCACCTCCTCCACCGACAATGACTATTTTAAAACAATAAGCGACTGGCCTAGAAGCCCTCATTATTAGGGTTTTTATATCCGTTCTTATTTGCTGAATTAGTTTCTGAAAATTATATGCTTAAGAAAATAGTTTATTCCTAAAAAAAATAATTGAAATTCTTGTGGAATATAAGGACAAAACCTAAAAGCCTTATTCATTTTTCTTAAATAGTAGCATTATAGTATAATGAATTCAAATAGACATCTCCGAGAGGTTGACGATGGCTAAAAAACTCCCCCCCGATAAAATAGTGATCCGCCCTCCCGTGGAGGCATGTTCCGTTCTCATCCCGGTAACAGGAGGCTGTTCTTGGAATAAATGCCGTTTTTGTGGCACCTATAATGGAGTTTATGGAGTAATTCAAGAATACGCAGTCAGGGATATCAAGGATGTTAAAAAAGACATTGATTATTTTGCGGAAAGGAATTATCATGGCCACCCCGTATTTTTGGCGGGTGGGAACCCAACGTCTACCCCAACAGAATATCTTGTTGAAATTATTAAATATGTAAAAGAAAAACTTCACAATATTCCTCGATTGAGTTGTTATGCCAAAGCTTTGGATATTCTTCGAAAGTCTGATGAAGAATTGAAGCAATTAGCCGATGCAGGCCTCGACATCGTTTATATGGGTTTAGAAAGTGGCTCAAGTAAGATTCTTAGGATAATGAAGAAGGGTACAAACGCAGAATCCATCATCGAAGCTGGAAAAAGAGTGATGAGAGCTGGTATCGATTTGTCCTTATACATCATCTTAGGTTTAGGAGGAAAAAAATATTCTAAAGAACACGTGGAAGGAACTGCGCGAGTCCTTACAGAAATCAACCCAACCATCTTCCGATTCAGAACTTTAAATATTTTACCAAATACCCCGTTATGGAATGATTGGAAATCAGGAGAATTTGAACTCCTTAGCCCCGTGGAAAATCTTCGAGAAGAAAAGCAAATTATCGAGAAATTAGGAGATAATGTTGATTCTCAAGTCTATAATGACCATGTCTCTAATTATTGCGGTATAGAGACGGATAATATTAAACAAGATCGAGATGCATTTTTATTGACTTTAGAAGAGATAATTAACGATCCCAATATAAAAAATATGCCTAGAAGAAATCTGACAAGAATGTAAATTAATTGGTTTAACTTATAAATTTTATCTCGTAAAGATTTGTAAAATTCAATTAAAAAACTTTATTTAAAATCGCTCTACTTACTATTAAAGATATTTCCCTCTTACTATTTTAATTCACAAAATTTTTTAGTAAGAAATATCTTAAATATTAACATTCAAACTTATAATATTTAACAATATAATCAAGTCCTATAATATAAAATGACTGATAATTTTCGCAGAAAAATACATTATAATGATCTCATCGCAACATTCGATGATGTGCTTATTTTACCGGGGTATACTCAAACATACGATGTGGACATCTCAGCTCAATTAGGAAAATATGAGTTTAATATACCTATAATGACTGCCGCGATGGATACGGTCACGGAAGAGGAAATGGCTATCCAAATGGCGCTTCTTGGGGGCCTTGGAGTATTACATCGTAATTGTTCTTATGAAAAACAGCTCGAAATGTGTAAGAATGTAAAGAGGGCACGCTCATTCATAATTCGAGATGTCGCAACAATAGATATTAATGCCCGAGTAAGTACTGCGAAACATAAAATGGAAGATGCTGGAATAAGTGGGCTTGTAGTGGTAGACGCCAAAAATAGAGTATGCGGAATCTTTACCAAACGCGATATCCCATATTCGGAAGAGGAGGCACGAAAGGGTAAAGTGAAAGATTATATGACGGAGGATGTTATTTCCATTGAACCAAATGTATCACGGCAGGAAGCCTTGGAAGTGCTCTATAATAGCAGGATTGAAAAACTTCCGATAATAGAAGAC
Organism: Promethearchaeota archaeon; assembly: GCA_008080735.1. Lineage (GTDB taxonomy): Archaea > Asgardarchaeota > Lokiarchaeia > Sigyniarchaeales > SOKP01 > TEKIR-8. The sequence goes on along the minus strand of SHMW01000026.1, from coordinate 38,637 downwards.
GGCTATTTGAGAGGACTCATTACTAAAAAAGATCTAAAACCCGAATTCCCCCATGCGTCCATCGATAAAGAAGGAAGGCTATTATGTGCGTTGGCAATTAGCCCTAAATACCCAGAAACTACAGCTGCTCAAAATATACTTAAGGAGATCGATGATTATGTTGACATCTTCTTTACAGACGTTGCAGACTTTTACAAAGAACGGGATATTCAGAATGTACGGAAATTGATGAACTTTCTAGATTCCGATTTCGTTTTAGGCAATATCGGAACCTATGAAGCTGCGGAACATTTATTAACAAAAGCCGATTTTAATGAAGAAAAATTTATCGGCATAAAAGTGGGAATGGGCTCTGGCTCTATATGCTCCACCTCAATTCAAACTGGAGTGGGCGCTCCAACTATTTTCGCAACCGCGCAAGTAGCTGATGCCATCCGAGATTATAATTCAGAAATAGGACTAATAGCCGATGGCGGGTTCAAAAATCCCGGAGACTTACCTAAAGCATTTTCCGTTGGGGCGGATATGATTATGTCAGGTCACTTTTTTGCGGGATGTACCGAGAGCCCGGGATATATTGATACAATTCAAGGTCGGAAAGTAAAAGTCTACAGAGGTATGGGATCAAAAGAAGCACGTACCACGAATTATGTACTTGATAGATATGTGGAAGGTGCAAAAACCCTGCCGGAAGGGGTGTCGGATTATGTGCCCTATGTGGGCGAATTATCCGGAGTCATTGAATCGCTTACTGAAGGATTGTCAAATGGGATGATCTATGCGGGAGCCCACAATATTGAGGATATGAAAAACGCTAAAATAGGATTAGTCAGCGCGGTCGGCATGATGGAACAGAAACCCCACGATCTTATGGGTAAATATTAGATTTCAATAAAAAAATTCCTAACCTGAATTAGATCTTCGAAGGGTTTTTAAAAAATGAAAAAAAGATTTTATTAATTTTAAAATTGCTATGATTTATAAAAACTAGACCTCTTCTCCTCTTCTTTTTGCCTCGATATCTTTAAGATCTTTTCTTTGAACCTTTCCCACTAATGTTTCTGGAAGTTCTTTACTAAATTCTATAAATTTTGGGGCTTTATATGGAGCTAAATTTTCTTTAGCAAAAGCTCTAATTTCTGCTTTTAATTCTTCGCTTTCTCTAAAATCTCCTTTAAGAACCACATATGCCTTTACTAATTCACTTCCTTGAAGATTTGGATTTGGAATTCCAATAATTGCAACGTTCTCAATTGCTTCATGTTCAAAAAGCACATCTTCCACTTCTCGAGGATATACTTTAAAACCACTCACGTTCACCATATCCTTCTTTCTATCAACGATATACAAATAACCATCATCATCTAATTTCCCAATATCACCTGTTAATATCCATCCGCCCTTCATTTGATTATCTGTTTCCTCTGGTTTATTCCAATATCCTTTCATCACCTGTGGTCCTTTTATCATAATTTCCCCTCTTTCCCCTATGGGGACTATTCTAGTGTAATCTTCAATATCTACAAGTTTTACTTCAGTATCTGGGAAAGCCAGACCGACTGAACCGATTTTTCGTTCTCCATTTACTGGATTGCTGTGTGTAACCGGCGAAGTCTCAGTCATACCATATCCTTCAATAATCTTCCCTCCAGTTCTCTCTTCAAATTCTTTTAATATTTCAGGTGGCATAGGAGCCGCTCCAGTATTACATACTCTGATTGATCTGAGATCCTTGGCATAATCTTCTAAATCATCCCTTTCTAAAAGACGCATATACATGGTTGGTACTCCAAGAAATAAAGCTGGTTGATTAATCTCTTCGGAATTCAAAATACTTTACACAGGTATGAAAGACCCACAGTTACACCAAGAGAGCAATTAAAAAAATTTCGTAAAGCAATGGAAATGAAAAAATGACAAAGTTCCAAATCTTTTCTTATTTCTCCAATTTTTTAATAACTGATTGTTAAATGGAAATGAAACATTTTAACAAGATTATTAACTATCTTCCTTAGCTATTATTATAATAAAATAAATCATCGTAGAGTTTTTTATATGAAAAAGAAAATTGAACGAGCCATCATAAGCGTGTTTGATAAAGGCGGATTGGTTGATTTTGCAAAAACCTTAGCGGATGAGTTTAATGTGGAAATCTTGTCCACGGGAGGTACTGGGCGATTATTGGAGCAGAACGGTGTAAAGATCACCAAAATCTCAGAATACACGGGATCTCCAGAAATGTTTGGAGGACGCGTTAAAACTCTTCACCCAAAGATCGAAGGCGGAATTCTCTATAGACGTGAAAATGAGGATGATATCACAGACGCAAAAAAATACGATATCCCACCAATTGATATGGTGGTTTGTAATCTCTATCAATTTAAGGAAGCCATTTCCAAACCCGACACCTCCTTAGCAGATGCGTTGGAGATGATCGATATCGGTGGTCCCACTATGATACGAGCAGCAGCAAAAAATTATCCCGATGTGGTTGTCGTTCCAGACGCACAATATTATGATAGCATTCTTGAAGAATTAAGAAAAAATAGCGGAACTGTCGGAGATGAATTACGAGCGAAGCTTGCCCGAGAAGTCTTTGTAATTATGGCAGATTATAATTTAGCAATCGCAAATTATCTTCAAAAGAGAATTCAAGATAAACTTCTACCCAAACAGCTTATTAAGGTTTTCGAAAAAGTCCAAGATACGCGATACGGAGAGAATTGGGACCAACAAGCCGCCTTTTACAAGGATCTCTCGTCTAAATATGGATTACAAGATTTTAAACAACTCAACGGAAAAGAGATTTCTTTTAATAATTATCTTGATATTGACTCGTGTATTCAAATTCTCTTAGATTTTGGCACTGAGCATTACGTCACTGCGATATTGAAACATACTTCCCCGAATGGGATTGCTATTGATAAGAAAGCCCAGCTCGCATCAGTTAAAAAAGCATTCAGCACAGATCCCTTATCTGCGTTCGGAGGGATTTGGGGGGTGAATAAGCATTTAACTGAGGAGGTTGCAGATTACATTGTAAATCAAGAAAATATCTTCATTGAAGTAATTATGGCTCCATCATTCGAGCCAAAGGCGCTCGATATATTACGACAAAAGGAAAACATGAGGGTTCTTGAATTTGGAGACTTTCTGACTAAGCGAGAGGAGATCTATGAAAATCCTGAACTTAGATCGGTACTTGGGGGTATAATAGTCCAAGAATATGACCATAAACCTGTAATTAAAGAATGGAAGGTGGTGAGCGAACGTGGAGTCTCAGAAGAGGAAAAGGAAGCGCTTATCTTCGCGTATAAAGTTTCTAAATGGGCGAAATCAAATTCTGCTTGCTTTGTTCAGACTTACGATACGGGAATATATACAATCGGCATCGGAGCGGGGCAGCAGAGTCGAGTTCACGTGGTTAAATTAGCCGTCCAAAAAGCCAGGGAATTTGGCCACGGAGAGGCACTACAAAATTCGGTCATGGGCACTGATTCTTTTTTTCCATTCCCTGATGGCTTAGAAGCTGCGGTTGAAGCCGGAGCAAACGCAATTATTAATCCTGGTGGCTCAATACGAGATGATAAGGTCATTGAGAGGGCCAATGAATTAGATTGTTCGTTAGTATTTTGCGGAAAGCGGGTATTTCGCCATTAAATCCTATAATACAATTAAGTATATACTTCAATTTTTTCTTCCTATGTTAATATGTTAATATTTTTTCTAAAACCAAAAATTCGTTCCATCAGTTCTTAGCTCCAAATATGGCATTAACCACTATCACGGAAAGCCTGGCGAGCAACATTACGGAAATATGCTCTTATAAGAGTCCTATTTATTGGATTATTATATTGGAATACATTTTCATATGGTAAAAAATATTTAAATTATAAAAAACATAAATTGAATACATAAATCAACACGTATTATTAGAGATTTTAGTATAAGAAGCTAGCTCTAATTCTACCTTAGGAAGCACAAATCACCATAAGAGGGGCATTATATAAGAATGGATTTTTTTCTAAAAAACTTGAGAGAAACTTTATCTGCTATTAACAAATTGATTGAGAACAACATCTATATTGTAAATACCAAGAGAGTAAGACGATGCAATAATATTAAATCTTCCAATCGGTCGAAGATAAACTTTATCTGGCGCTCCCTAGCGTTTCTTGAGGAGAATGAGATCTTAGAATTAAATGGAAAAACTAGCCCTAAAACCTATAAAATCGTACCAGAAAATGTAATTGATATCGAGCAATTTATCAAAAAGGTTGATGATCAACGTTAGGGTGTGCCGCTATTATTTAAAGTAGATTTAATTCTTCTCTTAAATCTCTTAATTTCTTCTTTGCTTGTTGGTCGTCAGGATTATTGAGCATGCGTTTCTGATAAAAAATAATATTCTGATATTTTAATTCTATTTGATTGAATAAGTTTATCCATAGATTAAATCCTTCCATTAGTTCTTTTACTCTTTCCTCCTCAGCAAAAGACCTAACTTGTTCTAAACTATCCTCCATAAATGAGAGAGATTTGTATTTCTTCTCAGAATATCCTTGTTCCTTCAACACTTTTTTATTTATTCGAGTAATTGTCGCATCAAGATCACTTCTCCAATGAATATATCGTTCATTAATTCTATTAATAGCATCTTGAACAATTTTTATCTCTTGGGGATAAATGGTTGAATCTTTGGTAAGTACTTTCTTAATTTTCTGAAACTCACGATTGAATTTGTCGTAATAATCATTTACCCTCTTTTCAAATTTATCGAGACGCTCCATGTATGTATGGGCGAAAATGATTTCATCACTGCTGAACGTTAACGTCTCCTCGTCGAAGGTACCTGTTAGTTTTCCAGTATCTCGTAGCTCAGTAAAGATCTCAAGTAATATATCAATTTCATCATCAGATAAGTCTTTTCCTAAAAATAGATCATGCAAAGAAAATACCGAAATGCCCGACAACATCAACCTTTTAATACCCATTTCAGTATAGAATTTCACTTCGTTATTTTCCTTATAAAATATTCCCTTGATATCTCCGGAATCTTGCAGTTGTTCTATAATGTCTTTCATAAGCTGCGAATTGATGTCATATGTACCCAGAGAAATCACTTCTTTTGAAGCAGATTCTGACTTAACATACTCTTTTACCTTTTTTTTCGCGTTTTCAATTTTTGCGGGATTGAAAATGATGGTATCTCCCTTTTTAAGAAAATTTAGATTAAGATTATTTAAATAATCTATGAATGTATAATGATCCATTCCTGTCTTTTCTAAATATTCTGAAATTTTTATCTGGTCCTTCTGCTTGATTTCCTCGCCGATGGATTTCGTGTTTTCTGCAATTTTACGAAGAATTTGTTCTTTGTTTATGTTTAATTCCTTGGAAATCGATTCAATTTCCTTTAGTTGTCGCTCTTTGTCTTGAATTTTGGTTATTTTTTCTATCTTATCTTTCAAATAACGTGAATAATAGAATACAGTTCGTTCCTCATTCCAGAGACCGCTTCGCTCATCAACTTCAGTATCAAATATGTCATATATCAACAATTTATCAATTTTTAATTTCTCTGACACGCGCTCAATATCAAAATATCCAATAATTTTGGTATTCTCTAATTCTCGTTCAAATTTTAACTTCCCAATATTAGTTAACCAATAAGTTCGCTTATGAAAATTCGTCAAATACTCTTTAGGCAAGGACTTAATGAGCCGAATAAAAGATTTATCGGTTAATCGAGTTTGAAATTCTTGAAGATCGATAAAGGTTTCTTTCGCGGCCCTCCGCGTGATATTCTCTCTTATATTGCCTAGAGAGTAGAAGGAAGTTTTTTCTTTTCCGATCAAGATATCATATTTTTCATTTTGAGCTATTTCCTTGACAAGTTTTTTCAAATAATTCAAAGGAAGATGATTGTAGTTGCTGAGATGGATTTCTCCCTTCTTCTCCAAATCATCCTTTAGCATGGAATTAATGTAACTTGATGAATAAAAATAAAAATCAGACAAGTATCCTTGAATATGTCCTAATTTTACTAACGTTTTAATGAATAATTTTAACTCATCGGCATCTAAGATATCAGAAAATTCATTAATTACTTCTTCGTGAGAAAGTTTCTGGGTTTGAGTAAAGAAATTGTATAGTTTTTCTTTTTCTAATTCATAGAATATAATTTGTTGAGTTTCCCGGTTCTTCGTATAGAAATAGATCTCTTTCTCCTCTAAGGTCGATTTCTTGAAACTTTCTAAAAACCCATTAAAGCTAATATTATTTTCTTTACTAATCTTAGAAAAATTATACTTCCGTTTGATAAATACATTCTCTAAAAACTCTATCAATTTCTCCGGATTATCCTCAGCTAGAAGAGGAGTTGATGTAATCTCGGGGAATATTTTACCTAATAACTTCCCTAATGCCTTTCTAAGATCAGACTCATTTTTCCCCAAAACTTTTCGAATAATTTTAATGATAATTGTTCGGAGCTGGTAAAGGTGTTGAAAATTAAATCCATTACATCGTTCCAAGAACGAGAGGAGAAGAATAAGGTTACCAATATTTTTTTCCTCAATCTCATCCTGAAATGAATTGATGAGCTGAGCTTTATTCTTACACAATAGATTGGGTTCTGACTTGGAAATACGCTTCAGGAAATAATAAGAATTTTCTCGTATATCTTGTCGTTCGCTATGTAAAAATTCCATCAAATATGAGATATATTTTTGATTAATAGAATCGAGATGATAGAGCACATAAAAGCCGAGTATTATAATTGAGTTCAATTTTAGTTTGGTGTTTTCAGATTTCAAAAATGGCTCGATCATTTCAATGAGTTCAATATCGATTAAAGACGGATATTCCTCTATAACTACACTCAAAATGAAAGTAACGGGAACTTCTAAAGTATTTTCTTCCAAGTACTCTTGAAGCTCCTCTATAATCGATGCGAGTTTTGATTTCTTCTCTTTTCTCACATATTTATTTATCTTTTTTATCTCCGAATGTAGGTCCGGATAATCATCGAAATCATCTACATTAAACATAATTCGTTTTGGGTCGTTTAGTAGGATAATACAGCTTCTATTAAGATTTTTTCGAAAATAATTTATTTTATAACATCAGAACATCCTAATCTACTCTCTTACTTTTCCTTTTTTGATTTGTCTGAAGCAACCCATTAAAAATTTTTACAATAAAAAGGAGTGCGTTTCTCTCCTACAACGTTGTGAGAAGTTAAAATAAAAAAAAGAACTGAAAATTAGATTTAAAATACTAATATTTATTGATCTATTTCATCAGGTTCGACAGAGATGTGGCTTAATAGATGGTCGATCCTATCTGTCTTATTATTAATATTGAGCACTGTAGGAAGTGTAATTACTTCCTCTTGTCTTCCTGGCATCAATACTAATCTTCCCGCACGTAAAAATAGAAATTCGAATACGTCAGGAATCGATTTCTTAATTCGTAAACTCTGGACAGGATATCGTTCTGCCGAGCTGAAAATTCCGCTCTTATGATAGATCTCGTTTCTTTCTACTTTCCAATAATTGAATTGGGCGTTAATTATCACAATAGCTAATACAAACCCAAAAATGATGGTCATTGTCAAGTAAAAGTTGGCAGTCAATCCGAGATTAAAGGGGTCTCCTCCGCCTGTGCCGCCAAAGATATCCAAATTGGGTAGTAAAAAGACCAATAGTACCGCCACAATAACGATTATCAATATTAAAATGAAAAATTTTGTCGATGAAAAGTCAAAGGCAATGACAAATACGTTTATGAAAAAGATCCCAATCCAGAAATATCCTAATATGGGATTTGGTGTGGCTCCAATAATCAATTGAATCAACCAGAGTACCAGAGATGCTAAAAAAGTCGGGTAGAAGAAAATTATCTTAGGGTAAGAACGAAGATGTACTTCTTCTGCTTCTGTTGACATTTTTTTTTCAACCTTTTTTAAATTAATTTTACCAATGTTATAAAATTGGGTTAAGATAGTATAAAATACAATGCTTTAAAAAATGTTTTTAATAATCACTTATGGATAGGTTCTCTATGTATCAGAGAAGGAAAGAAAACGAGAGATCCCATTCACTTTTAATAAGGTCCTATTGTATGAACCATCCTATTTGAGGTCGCAATTTGAGCATTTCCATTATCACTAATGCCCATATGACCGGGAAGTAAATAAGTGACATCCAATTCATTCACAAACTTTATAGAGTCTTGCAACTGGCTTAAAGAACCTCCGGGAAAGTCATATCTGCCAAATGAGCCTTGTGTGAATACTAAATCACCCGGGATAAGAATCTTTTTATCGGGCTCATAGTAGACAATCGACCCTTGGGAATGTCCAGGTGTGTGATAAATTGTGAAATTATAATCTGGTCCAACATGTACGGGCTCATCTTCCGTAATTTTATGGACCTCGATCGGTCGGATCTCAACTCCAAACATTCTGGGGCTGATTCCTAAATTCCCTGGAAAAATCTCCGTCTCTTTCCCTTGCTGTAGAATCTCAGCCGTTCGACCGTATGCGAAAATCTCTGGCGCATCCTTCCCAAACTTGTCCAAAAATGTATATACTCCAAGTACGTGGTCCACATGTTCATGGGTAAGATATAGCTTGGTAATGTGCTCAGGATCAAGACCCAACTTTTCCATTCCTTCAAATAATCCATTCATAGACTTGCCATTTCCCGCATCAAACAATACCAGTTCTTCGGATTCCTCATCCTTAATCATATACTGATTACAATCGAGCATCTGCTGCTCTGCAAAATAATATAGCGAATCAACTACCTTTCGACCTGACTTGATTGACCCACCACTGCTGAAAAACATTTACCTTTCACTCAATTTAACTCGATATATTTCTATTAACCCAATAAACACGACTTTGTTTAATTTTTTTATCATTTAAAATTAAAACAAATATATATACAAAAAACCTATTTATTAAATATGGAAGAGGATGCCAATCTTGAAGAGCTAAAAGAAAAAGTGGATTTTGGAATAAAAATTTGGTTAGAATTCGAAGATAAAAGTATTTTAGGCTCTGGATGGGCGAATCTATTAGCGTGTATAGATAATGATGAGATAAATTCCTTGACGGAGGCTGCAAAGGAATGTAATTATTCCTATAAATATGCATGGAACATTCTGAAGCGTATAGAAAAGAGAACGGGCTATTCTCCAGTGATTACAAGTAAAGGAGGGCCTGGTGGCGGAGGGTTTGTAAAACTGAACAACTGGGGCAAATATCTCTTACAACGTTTCCGCACGTTATCCGAAGGGATTGCGAAACTTGAAAGCGAGTTAAAATAGGCAGCTGAAAAGAAAATTAAATAGCTTTTAATTGTAAAATTTATTATTTTCCCTATCTATTATTGGATAAAGGATCGTATTGACGATTTTAGATTTAAGTTGAGATAATCAAATGGACCTTAAACCACATAATCTGCAACAGTTTGGTCAAATAAAGGTAGGTGAAATAATGATCCAAGATCCCTTATACATTACACCGAATGAGAAGATAAGTACCACGGAACTGTTAATGCTTCGCAAAAATATAGGTGGTCTTCCCGTGGTAAGTTCAAGGGATGAAAAACAATTGTTGGGAATTATTACCCAGAGAGACATTCGTTTGGCCAAATTTGCTATGTCCATAGAATCTCAAACATTGGTACGAGATCTCATGACCTCCGAACCTTATGTCGCCAAGAAAACCGATACATTAAAAAATATCTTGAAAAAGATGTTCCGATTTAACATCGAAAGATTACCCGTTGTAAATGAGCAAAATCAGTTGGTCGGTCTCGTATTAGAACGTAATATTTTAGATAAGTTGGCAGAATTTTTAATTAATGAATAGAATTATTTTTTGAAAAAATAGATTTAATTACCAAAATTCTTATATTGTTATTAAGTTCATATATAAGTGAATATTCAAATAGTTAATAACTCATAAAATTGATTTAAATGACCCTACCACCCCCCGGAACTCCCATCATATTAGATATTGGTTCCGCATATACGAAAGTTGGATTTGCAGGTGAGTCTGGACCACGCTATATGTTTCCAACTATAACTGGGACTGAAAAATATAAAACTGTTATGGTTGATGTAGATGCGCGTAATGTATATGTTGGAAGCGATGCTATGAAGATGCGGGGTGTTTTAAAAATAAATCACCCAATCGAACGGAGTACCATAACAGATTGGGATGACTGGTATCAAATACTTAATCATTCCTTTTATACCCTATTAAGAATCGAAAATCCACAAAATTACCCGATTTTATATGTAGAGCCCCCCTTTCAGCAAAATGATGTGAAAGAATACATTGCTCGTGTGATGTTTGAGACACATCAATTCCAGAGCGTTATTATGGTACCATCCCCGATTCTTTCATGCTTTTCTGTTGGACTTACAACTGGGTTCGTGATTGAAAGCGGAGATGGTATTACATGGATCGTGCCGATTATTAATGGACAGATAATGTATCAGGCGGTCCAAAGATTAAATCTTGCGGGCATGGATATTAGCCAAAATCTTAAATCTCTTTTAATGCGAGAGGGGATAAATATTACATCTTCAGCCGTTGAGGAGATTATACGGGAAATTAAAGAAAAGAATTGCTATTTTGTTCTCGATCCAGAGAATCCGAAAGATACCAAGGATAATGTTGCCTATCCGATGCCTGATGGCTCGAAAGTAAATATCCCATCACATATTCTCTATGAGGCACCTGAAGTGATATTCCAACCACAAATGCTGGGTTCAAACTCCCCAAGTATTCCTCAAGCTATTATAACCTGCTTAGAAAATGTTAATAAGGAGTACTGGGGTGATTTTCTCACACATGTAGTTTTATCGGGTGGAAATCTTCTTCATAGTGGGTTTGAAGAGCGCTTAAAAATAGATTTAGACCCTCTTCTTTCTCAATTAGGTCCTATCCCAAAACCGCATGAGCCAGAAACACAGGGGAATCGTATGAAACTTCAACCTGTTGATGGATCGCAAAGGACAGTGGATACATGTCCTGAGTGTGGAAATTTAGTTTCTTTCTCGGAAGGACAAAAGGAATGTCCGGAATGCGGAGCAAGTTTAGAAGTCCCTCAAATTCAAATTGATATGAATAAAAACGAGCAAGAAAAATCCGAGACTCCAAATGTCTGTCCTGAATGTGGGAAAGAGATAAAGGAAGAGGACTCAGCTTTTTGTCCTTATTGCGGGGCAAATCTGAAAAAGACCCAACCACAAGCTTCCGAGAGATCTACAGAAGATTTTGCTGCTGCAGCTCCGAATTTTCAAGTAAGCGAATATTTCGACGAATCGCAAAACGCTTTAAAGTTTTTCGTTCCAGATAATTTACAGCTCTCAATATTTAACGGAGCTGCAATTCTTGGGAGTCTCCCTTCATTTAAAAAGCTGTTTATAACCCATGAGGAGTTCCAAGCGGATAAAGATATTATCCATCGGGACATCTCCCAAATTTTTGCTCTTTATTCCTAGTTTTTAATCATTTCCTCACTTTATAATATTTTGAGTCAATCCTTTTTCTTAGTTAATTTTTAATTGAAAGCTAAATTAAAAAAAATTAATTTTGAAAGATAATCTGAGGTTTCCTCCTTGAAAAAACGAAATTTAAGTTTAGCAATCATTCTTTTTTCGCTCGTGTCTCTTTTGTTTTTACCACCGTTCGTAGCCGCAAAGCCAAGAAAATCCTACATCACCGATTTTATAATCGAGAATAGGATCTCTAAAAGTGAGGGTTTTACAAACAGTATTGATGAACAAATTATTTCTTTTGAAGCAACGTTTTATTCCTTAGAGATACTTAGTAGCTACGGTCTAATAACCCAAGAAGTTGATGTGTCCGGATTACAGACTACCTTAAGAGAAGACCTAACTGATATGCTTAATAGTGAGGAAGTCTCTCAGTATGATCTTTTTTATATTCTCAGTTCACTTGAGATATTAGGTTATGAGTCAACTCCTGACGGTGCTATTGAATCATATCTTAATCAAACAGAGATTGCAACGGGTGGATTTGCATATACAAACACATCCAGTAGCTCAACTCTCATCTCAACGTATTTTGCTGTACGGAATTATCAACTGATTGGAATATCAATTCCAAATAAAACCTTTCATCTAAATTGGATTTTGATGTGTAATAATTCTGATGGCGGTTTTGGGGGGAAAATTTCCCTTAATTCCACTTTGTTAAATACATTTTATGCCATCCTTTCTATTGATATTTTGGATGAGAGTACAACCTTACCAGATTCATCCGCAACGATCTCATACACACACTCCTATTATAGTATTTTAGGAGGGTATGTACCTGATATATCTTCGTCATCCCCTCTCCTCAGTTCCACTCATTCTGCCGTTAATATTATCTCTTCCATAAATTTAAATGCATATAATGACCGGACAGCCACTATTAGTTGGATATTAGATCGGCAAAACGTTATTGATGGGGGCTTTTCTGATGCATACAATACACTTCAAGAACAGCGATCCTCTGTGTCTAGCACCTATCTGGCCTATGAGAGTCTCAATACTCTGAATGCTTTAGGATATTTGGATCAGCAATTTGGGAGCGTTGAATTTAATTGGTTCATCTTATTAGGACTACTTGTAGGAATTGGAATTATCATTGGCTTAGGATTTTATTTAAGGAATAAAAGAAAACTTTAATCTATCATTTTGATTTTATGGACAAAATTCTAGATGGAAAGAAATTAGCCACAGAGCTTAATAATCGTTTAAAGAAGAGAATCTCAGATCTAACCCAAGAAACAAATATATCTCCTACTTTAGCTACCATATTGGTCGGGAAAGACCCTGCTTCAAAAGTGTATGTAAAAATAAAACATCAAACCTGCGAAAAAGTGGGGATCAACTCGGTTATGGTTTCCTTACCAGAGAGTGCATCTAAATCACAAATCTCGGAAGAAATAGAGAAATTAAATCGTGATGTCTCAGTTCACGCAATTTTATTACAATTACCTTTACCCGAGAAATCGAGAAAATTTACCGAATTCCTTTTACAAAAAATTGACATTTATAAAGATGTGGATGGATTTCATTATCTTAATCGAGGGAAATTGTTTTATAAAACTGAACAGCTAGTCCCTTGCACTCCTAAAGGAATAATCACTTTATTGGACCATAACGGGATCAATGTCCAAGGTAAAGATATTACTATCATCAATCATTCGAATTTATTAGGAAAGCCCCTTATGGTTATGTTGGTAAATCGAGATGCGACAGTATCTGTCTGTCATGTCCATACTAAAAATATTGAAAAATTTACAAGGAATGCGGATATCTTAGTGGTAGGGGTAGGAAAAGCTCAATTCATCACAAAAGACAAGATAAAATCTGGGGCGGTCATAATTGATGTCGGGATCAATCGAATCGAGGGAAGACTTTATGGAGATGTCGATTTTGAGGATGTCTACGACAAATGTGGAAGTATAACACCTGTTCCAGGTGGAGTGGGTCCCATGACGGTTGCATCCTTACTTCAAAATACAATAATCGCCTATAAGACCCAGCTTGGACTTGATTGAAGCTGAACTGATACCAAAATAACCTTCTAAAACAAAATACATATAGTTTTTCGATTTTGACTATTTAAAAATACCACCCCACAATAAATAATGGTTTACTAAAGTTTTTTAAATAGAATTTCAATTATATCTATAAGATAATACACATCTTGAATAGATATAGGAAAAAAACCACTAATTAAACTGGGTTCTATGACAATTTTGGAATTAGGAATTAATCTCGGTTCAAAGAATATATTTGAGAGAAAATATTACTCTACCTCTAATAATCCTTTGGATCCTAATTTAAGAGCCGGTTTTCTCTCCGCCCTTGAGAGCTTTACCTCTGAGGTTTTTGGAGATGATATAAATGTGGTTTCTCTCGCCTCATTTAAATTAGTTTGCTATTCGGAGATGATCTCTCTTCCGCTTCCCGAAGAGGAAGAAAATAACACACAGCCACTTCTTCATTATGCCATAATCGAGAAAGGTACGGATGCGGAAATAGTAAAAAAGGAATTGAAACAGATTAATAATCATTTTCGAAACCGTTTCTCCCGAAATGATATATTTGCAAAAAAGAAGAAGTTTTTTGAGAAAAAATTTACTCCACGAGTAGATGAAATTTTAGGAGATCTAAAATTAAAAACAGAAGACAGATTTAGAAGTATATTTTAAGGTACCTAATCTTCTTTTTGGAGTACTCATTTTTATAAATATTATTACGTACTATAAAATATTGTGAATTATGTCATCTAATCTCTCTGCAGAAGCGAAAGCCGCTTATCAAAAATATCTTGATGCGGACTCCTTAGATGAAAAAATAGACAAATTAGAGAAATTTATCTCTCTCATCCCGAAACATAAAGCTACTGAGAAAATCGTCGCTTTAAATAAATCGAGATTGGCAAAACTAAAGAGAGAAAAAGAGGAGCGGAAAAAGAAGTCTGCAGCAAAAGTAGTGAGTCCATTTTCCATTAAAAAAGAGGGAATTCAGATGATATTAGTCAGCGATTATCATACCCCTGGGGTGGGAAAGACTTCCTTGCTTAATTTTCTTACAGGTGCAGCAAAAGATAAAATAGGCAGTTTTAATTCTCTTCCCGAGGTCGGGATCTATAAATATGAGGGAATTCAGTTTCAAGTTGTTGATATGCCCTCATTGATGGAAGGCGCTTCAAAGGGAGTAGCAAATGGAAAAGAAATCTTAGCTCAAATACGAGCATGTGACTTAGTATGTCTATGTATCGATCTCTCCCGTAACATTGACCAGCAAATGGATTTACTTTTGAACGAATTGGATAATGCAGATATAAAACTCAATGAAGAACCTCCCCCCATAGATATTCAAAAAACAGGTGCTAACAAAATTCAAGTATTTTTCCTCACCAAAGAATCAAAAGAAAATTTAGAGTTAGCAGAACGGATTAAAGAAATTGTTCGAGAAAGCGGGATTCAAAACGCCATCGTGCGAATCGCTGGTAATATCACCATAGATCAAGTACTAGATGAATTGAATCCATCGGTTGTCTATAAAAAAACCATTATTTTTGGGACGAAAGGCGATCTTCCCCATACGGAAGAAAACTTTGAAAAGCTGAAAGAGAACTATTCAGAAAATTTTCCGATTATCATCGGCACAAGCGTAAATAAGTCGATTTTCCCTGATGATTTTGGTGATAAAGCCCTTAAATTCCTGGGGAAAATTCGAATCTTTACGATGAATGCCGGGGAAGTGTCAAATAAACCTTTGATTGTAAACAAAGGAGCCACTGTGGAAGATGTTGCCTTAAAGATTCATCGTTCTTTTGTTGAAAAATTTGATTTTGCAATTGTAATAAGAGAAGGTGCGAGACAAAAACGCAAACGCGTCGGGTTAGATTATCCCTTAGAAGATGGCGATATCCTTGAAGTACATATTATTTAAGTTCATTTCTGTTATCGTCTTATGCTTATCCCTTTATTTTTTCAACGATATTCGGGATTTCTTCCAATTCCTTTTGATATGATTGGTCTAAATATGAAATTCCTTGCGCTATATTTTTAATACTTTCAAATGAATAGATTAAACTCTCCAAATAATCAATTAAGTCTCCTTTAAAAATAAGAATCTGGTAATATCCTTCTAAATAATCGTGGATCTCGTTCACTGACATGCCTTCATTAATCCGGAGTTCTAAAATTTTCTTTTCAAGATTTAGTCTTCCGCAATCGCAATAGGGGTTTTCTTCGCATTTGCAGTTAAATATATCATTTATCCATCTTAACACGAGATTGATAAATTCCCGAGAAAATTTACTGCGCTTTTTTATATAATTGGCATCCATCAAGCTCAAGACACTTGAACTGAAAAAATTATTGGAGAAATATTTCATATTCACATTTTTTGAAAGATCTGCGACCACGGCTTTTGAAAGATATATATTTTTGAGCGGTTTGAGTTCTAAGACAATCTCCTTGATTGAATGAGTTTTCTTTTTAATCATATGTATAATATCAAAACTTTGTTCAACGGTTAAAAAGGATTTTGCAATTGCGGTGCCTAATTCGGTGGGTTGTAGCGCTCCATTTTCCTTGATTAAATTTCTTTCAAATAATTTTCCAAATACAGAATTCAATTCATAACTCCCATTAATTAGATAATCGTAGAATTCATGAAGTATTTTCCATGAGGTCCCTTGCTTGTACATAGAAATGAACGCCAATAATTCTGTTAATGATTTATCTTCATTTGGGGTAAGTTCAAAGTCTCGTATTTTTCCATTTAATAAACGAACTGCGATATTTTCCTCGGTAGTCTCCATCTTGGGGGAGTAAATTTTTTCTGGTTGAACCAATAAATACGCTCTGCCGAGTTTATGTTTTTTAAGTCTTCCAGCCCGTCCAAGCATTTGTTCGAAATCTGCTACGGTAAGCCAATTGATCCCCATCGCTAAGGATTCAAAGATGACTTGACTTGCAGGGAGATCTACTCCAGCGGCTAGTGCTGCGGTTGCAACAACTCCTGCGATACTTTGTGATTGAAATTCTACTTCAACTCGCTTACGTTCTTCATTCGTCAAACCCGAATGATATGCCTTTACCCAAACCCCTCTATTGCGTAAATATTCGGCTAATGATTCGCATTTCTTACGCGTGTTGGTGAATACGATAGATTGTCCTTTATAGCCAAATTCTGATCTAATGGAAAACGCAGCTCTCACTAACTTCTCGATATATTGCTCCTTAACTTTTTCATTTTGACATAGAATTAAATGTCGCTCAACAGGCACGGGTCTATTCGTATATCTGATCAGTTGACATTCCAATTTTTTCGCAAGAATTTCGGGCTCCCCGATGGTCGCGCTTAAATAAAGATATTGTGCATCCCGATTGATGCTCTTTAATCTAGCAATTAAACCATCAAGTAAAAATCCTCGTTCAGGATCGATTAAGGTCTGAATTTCATCGATAATAATTGTGGAGACTTTTCCTAAAACGTTTTTATTACCGCTTCGTAGAATATAATCGATAGCTTCATAAGTCCCTATTACAATATTTGCGTCTCGTAGATCTTCTAATGAATCCTTCACCCCTTTTTCTAATAACGATTCTCCTACCTTCTTGACAACTTTTAAATCTAATTTTCTATACTTTTCTTTAAATTCTAACTCTCTGATGTTTGCTAAAGCTACTATAGGAACTAAATAGAGCATTTTATCTCTTTTATCTTTTAGTAATTTTGATACACCCGCGATTTCTCCAACGAGTGTTTTTCCCCCCGATGTTGGTGCCATAATAAGCTGGTTTTTATATTCCCTTAGCAACCCTCGATCTACCGAAATTGCTTGAATAGGGAGTAAGGTATGGATGTTCAAATCTTTCAGGAGTTTTTTAAGAGCGTTTGGAACTTTCAAATCAACTACTTTATAGT
>SHMW01000026.1:20078-21134 GCA_008080735.1 Promethearchaeota archaeon | reverse complement strand
GATATTTTTTAGATACTGGAGTATTGCGTTCCACATCATAGAGTGTGACTTCTTTATTTGATTCTGGATTGAACCCCGGCTTGAAGCTATCGATCACTTTCTTGATATTTTTGAATTTTAAAATCAGATGACGGAAAAAATGTTTTAATTTTGGCTCAATTCTCTTGGAGGTGAGAAGATGGCGTCCTTTTGCATGTCTTAAGACGATATCCAAAGCACAGCTCGGACAAACCACTTGATTTTTAAATGATTTAATCTGATGCCCCTTGTCAAGAATCTTGAATTTCCGCTGATCTAAACAGCTATTACAAAAAGTCAGAGATATTATTTTATCTTCTTTTACTTGAAAGCTTTGGAGCATTTTTCTAATAGGTTCCTTATCTTCTTCACGGGACTCTGTCGAAAAGGCAATATATTTGTTTTCATCAGCCAACACAAATTTTTTAAAAAGTTTCGGATCTACGGGTTTTAAGTTTCCATCCTTCAGGATCTTATCAAACTTTAAGGGGCGTATTTTATTTTTAAAGTCTAATCCTAAGATGACAATACCCTTGAAAAACGGTTTGCTAATATATGAGAATGATTGTTTCCCTCGTTTCTTAAGTGATTTGAGATAGAAAAAATTGACATTATATATAATGTCGGTGTTCTCTGTTCGCTCTCTATCTAACACGATAAAAAAATCTCTTTTCAGATTTACCATCTTGGAAAACGGGAGAAAATATGTGGTACTTACATAAAATAGTATTAGATCCCATAAAGAATTTATCCTTATATCAATCAAAAAGATGTGGAACAAACTCTCCTATCGGGACATTTAATCAATTCATAAATTCCAGATATATCTCTTAGAATTCAGGTTTTTTATGTGGAAAAAAGATATGTGAGATTAGAATCCAAATATCTGTTTTATACGATCATAAATTTCCTTAATTTCTCGAAGCTTCTGTTCGTCACCTTGATTTAAGAAGTGCTCTATCCATTGTGGAAGTCCCTGGTTCTCGATCCACTGCAAGAAATACTGTACATTCGTTTTTTCTTCTTCAGACATTTTTG
>SHMW01000026.1:0-20068 GCA_008080735.1 Promethearchaeota archaeon | reverse complement strand
TTATTTTACCTTAATAATTTTTTCTTAATATTTTTATAAAATTTATTCTTAATAAATTCTCTCTCTATTTGAATGGAAAATTCCACGATGATTGAACTGTTACGAACCTTTATAAATATTGAACTTTTGATTTAAAAAAACAGGATTTGTTTATGAAGTAAGAGCAGAATTTAAATATTAATTCTTTATGACTTTTACCAGTTAATTTAACTTCATTTAATTCAAATGAATTTTGATGATGAGCTTGACAAAAATTTTTTATATGATTTCTATTACCTATATCTATAACTAAATAGTAAATTCAATTTAATTGGAAAAAACCAATTTTTAATAATAAAAGGAGAGAATTGTAAAAATGCCAGATGTAACCATCAAGACCCCTAATTTGGATGATATTTTCGAGAAGTGGAAGCAAACTGCTTACAGAAAAGATAAAAAGAAGCTTGAGAAGCAATTTGGAACTAAAGGCGCGGTATTTTCTTTAGATGTAATTTCTGCGGCAGAGACTGTAAAAGATACGATGAAGGAGGCCGCGATCTATTACGCAGTCCAGAAAACCGTGGCTCCCGCAAAGGGGAAGGAAGAAGAAGAGACCGTACGGGCAGATAAGGTAAGCAAAGAAACCTATTTTATTTTCAAGAACGAAGTAAATAAGGATGAATGGGATGGGGACGAGATTGTGCCGATGTATAACTCAATCAAAGCAAAGCCATGCCCGAAATGCAAAGGTAAGGGATATATCGAAGATAAATGCAGTAGCTGTGGTGGAAATGGGAAGATTTCTGATAAATTATTGGTTCTTGAAGGAGAAGAGATGAATAAAGATAAAAAGGTGTTTGAATATCCTTGTGGAAATTGCTATGGATCGGGAAAGACCAAAGATTTATGCAAAGAATGCAATGGGCATAAAAACTTATATACATACGAAATTAAAGCAGTCCCATTTAAACGAGTCGTTAGTGGTATGCCCGTATTACATAGTAGTGCGAAAACGAAGTATGAAAAAGAGATGGGAGAAGATCTTCATAAACTAATTGATGAAGTTGAGGGTATCAGATTTGATGACTTTAAATCGCTCGATAAGAAAGCCGAACCTTCACTAGGCTATTATAATAAAAACATCAAAAAAACAATAAGTTCTGCTGGGAAAGACTACAAGAATTATGAGAAAGATGATGATTATAAGCTAGTGACCAAAATCCATCTTTTCCCGATGATTCAGATGATGTGTGAGACTAAGAAAGGTAAATCATTTGAGATATATTCACTTGGTTCTGACAAGAAGTTTATCACGTACTCTAATTTTTAGAACTGATTTTATTTAATCTAATTTTTTATTATATCTATTTGTTTTTTTATTCTTTAGGAAGAATTACTGTAAAATTTGTCCCTTTAGAATGAGCTCCTTCAATTTTATCTCTAATTGTAATTTCTCCTCCACATAGCGCAATAATCTTTTCCACAAATAATAAGCCCAAACCTATCCTATTTGAAACTTGAGACTTTTCTCGTAAGTTCCCTAAAATTGCATCTTTTTGCTTATTCGGTATTCCCTTGCCGTTATCAATGATTTCGATCTTAATGTAAGCTTGACGAGCCTTTGTAACCTCAGACACACTTATTTTGATTTGAATTTTCTGATTATTGTTATGTTCGATAGAATTTTTTAAAATATTATAAAATGCGTCGTCTAAATATTTATTTCCACGTACAAATAGTGGATTACTTTCTGCTTGATTTAGATCTAACTCAATCCGTTTATCTGAATTTTCTTCTAAAATCTTCTGAACGCAATTTTTTAGTAATAGTTGAAGATTCTCGGTAGTTTTGATATTCGGACTTTTTTCTAATAATGATAATTTTTTGATATTACTGATTAAAAGATTTCCGCGGTCTATTTGTTCATTTACGATTTTCAAAAGCATTTTCAATTCATCAGTGTCCTTATTCTTATCTTCTGATTTATTCAGATATACCTGACACAATTCTATAGAAGATAATATACTTTGGAGGATATTGCTTATATCATGGGCAAAAATATCCTTATAAAACTCCGCTCGGTTAAATGCTTTTTCATATTTTTTTTTTGAATCACTTAGGGCCCTCTCTGCCCGGATTCGCTCTGTGATATCTTCATAGGTGCCTAAAACACCGATAACCTTTCCATTTCCATCGTGAAGGGGTATTCTGTTAGTATCTCTCCACGCTTGTTTTCCGTTTGCTTGCATTTGTGGCTCGATTACATGATATTCAGGTTTATCCAATTCCATTACAAGATGATCAATCTCATAAAAAGTGTCAGCCTCTGAACGTTTCCAGGCCAAATCATAGTCTGTTTTTCCGATAATATACTCAGGTTCTTGTACGCCCGCCACCCGCGCAAAGTTTTCATTACAGCCTTTATATATAGAGTCCTTATCCTTCCAGTAAATATATTGCGGGATGTTGTCGATGACAAGCTGAAACATTTCCTTTTTATTTTTTAATTGATTTCTTGCCTTCTTTTTTTCGGATATATCCCTTATAACAGCTAAAATATACTGTGAATTGTGTTTTTCAATTGAAATCGCACTTATTTCAGCGGAATAATACGAGCCATCTAATCTTTTTAATTTGTATTCTTTTTTTTCCAGTTTTCCGTCATTCAATAACGCATTGAAACTTTCTCTAACTGAATTTATTTGACTAGGGTGAATGAAATTGAAAATTAATTTATCGATTATATTATTTTTCCTAAGTGCTCCATGATCAAGGACACTTTTAGAAATATCAAGAATCCTTCCTTTTGAATCTATAAGGAATATCAAATCTGGAAAACTTTCAAATAATGAATTATACAATTCGTTTTTCAGTTCAGATATTATTTGCTTATTCATTAAAAACTCAATGCCTAAATATTATAATTATTTTAAAAACAAAGTTACCAAAATCAATTACTAATTTAATTTTTTCTTCTATTCCAAATACTTATGAGTTTATTATTGATCTTTTTTAATTGTTTAGGGATGATCCAAGCAAATAAAAAACCGAGAGAAAAAATTAACGATAAAATTAATGTGATTCCAAATATCAATACAGCATTAAAATCTGGATCTCCATAACTGACATCATAAGGTAAAAATAATTCGGGAATTGCTTGAACGCTTAATAATAGTGCTGAATAAGAAAATATTTTGTACCTTGTTTTAATCCACTGTTGGATATTTTCATCCTTAATTCTCTGGTATGCGACTAAGGAAGATAAGCCCATCCAAGCGAATATACTAAAGGTGCTAATAACATCGAATATTTTACGAATAATATGCGTAAGTTCGTTTGGCTGAATGAAGAAAATCACCTTAAATATGAAATGGATGACCAAAAGTGAAAGAACACAAGTTAATAAATATTTTGCCTTGTGATTACGGTTTTTATAAAATGTGGTATATGTGAATAAAGCCAAAAAGCTGAATCCAGATGATACAAAAATTTCTTCAAATATGATACCTAATTTGAATACGAGGTTTCCAATAAACCCAAATCCAATTAGAATATATGCGATTCCGATATAAAAAACGTTTAATTTTCTGAGATATACCGCCCTAGTTATTAAAAATGTTCCCGTTATCAACAATAGGGATATAAATACAGCGAATAACAATGTAAAGATATTATATATTAATAACATACTATTTTTTATCAGCTCAAACTTTTTTAGATTTTTATTTTTTCTTCCTATACGGATCCCATCGTTATAAGAGATTGATTCTCGATTAGCGTTTTTGCTAAATATTTAATGATTAAATCCACATTATCAACTTTAATCGCCTCTAATCTTTTTTTTAATGAGCGATTAATTATATCCATTAGATCATCATAATCTAATTGTTCAATTGGTTTAAATGGTCCCACTTCATCTTTAATAGATAATTTTATTAATCCTCTCGTAGCAGTGGGAGTCATTTCTATTTTAGAAGCGAGTTTTTCCGCTAATAAAGTTATAATTTCCAATTAAAACCTCAGAAAAATTTTTCTAATGGATAGTTTTCCTTTAGTAAATTTCACAAATTCTTATATATAAACCTTTACATTACTAAAGTCTTTAATCTATGTGAATTCATTCTTCAGGAGAACTAACCTTTTTAATATATTTTGGAAAAATCCACGCAATTAAAAAACCTATTGAGAAAATGAGAGAAAATATTAAGGTAAAACCAAAAATAACTAATGTACCCAAGTTGGCGGGATCTCCATATTCAACATCATATCGTATAAATAGCTCTGGAATGGCTTGCAAGCTTAAAATTGACGCTGAAAAACTGATAAGTTTGTACCTAAATTTGATCCAATCTTGTACATTTTCATCTTTAATTCTTTGATAAGCAAAGAATGATGAGAAACCCATCCAGCCGAAAACCGAAAATGTGCTAGCAATATCTAAAATTTTGCTAATTATATGGACTAAACTCCCGGGAGTGATAAAATAAATAACTTGAAAAATATAATGTACTAACAACAAGATACTTATGAAAAGGAGAGTGTACTTTGCATTTATATCACGATTTTTATGGAAAGTGGTGAATGTGAAAAGTACACCGAAAAAGAAACCCAAGGAAACAAATGTCTCTTCAAAAAGGAGAGATAGATTGAAGATTAAATTTCCTACAAATCCCAATACGATGAAAATATGAGCTATACCAATATGAAAAACATTAAGCCTTCTAAGCTTATAAGAGCGAATTAAAAGAAATATTCCATTAACTAATAAACTCCCAATAAATACAATAAACATTATATTAAATACATTATAAATCGTTGAGTACATTTTGTGATACGCTCTTTCTTTTTAATTCGAATTTCGATATGTATTCTATTATCATGATTTTTTCAAACAGCCCCCATAGTGATCAAAGATTGATTTTCATTTAGTTCCGTTTTCAGAAATGTTATTAGATCTTCTAGATTATCTATTTCGATTTCTTCTAATCGTTTCTTTAGAGAATCTTCAATCATTTGTTCTAAATCTCCATACGTTAATTGTTCATATGGTTTAAAGGGGCCATATTTGTCTTTAATCGATAATTTGATGAGTCCTCGTGCCGCTACGGCAGACATACCAATCTTACGAGCCAGCTTATCTGCTAAAAATTTTATTATTTCCAATTAAATCATCAAAATAAAGGTCTTTTTAGGTTGAAAATGAAGATTTTAAAAACCAAATTATTTTCTCCAATTGAGATTTCTTACAATTTTAATAATTATTTGCTACGAAGCAATATAAAATTAAAATCTATAAAAAAATAATTTAAATCCACTAATAAATAGTTATATATTTGTGAATACCCATGCCAGAATTGCCAGAAGTGGAGAGCTTTAGAAAGGAGATAGACCCAAGTGCGCTTAATAAAGAAATTTCAACAATCACGGTTCATGATGATTATATTTTAAAAATGCCAACAAAAGAGTTTAAAGAAGCATTGATAGGAAAGAAATTCACCCGAACTGAACGAAGAGGTAAATACCTATTTATTCATTTCGATTCCAAAAATCTAATGCTTCATTTCGCTATGAGTGGAACCGTGAAATATTATAATAATCCGAAGAATGAACCAGAATATAGCAAAATTCAAATTGAGTTTAAAAATGGCGATTATCTTTCTATAGTATCGGTCAGAAAACTCGGAAGGGTTCAAATTGTTAATGAAATTTCCGAATATGCTAAAGAGAATGAAATCGGTCCAGACGCTCTTAAGCTTACTCTTGATGAATTTAAAATGATTATGGAAAATAAGAAGCGTTCATATGCTAAAACCGCGTTGATGGACCAGAGTGCTATAAGCGGAATTGGAAATGAATATTCTGATGAAATCCTCTTTCAAGCAAAGATTTACCCCAAAACTAAAATATCTACTCTGAAAAGTGCTACTATTGAGACTCTTTATGAATCTATTTTAGAGGTTTTGAATACAGCGATAGAATTAAATATAAAAAATACAAAATTTCCCAATGAGTATTTAATGCTACATCGAGATAAAGAGGAAAACTGTCCAAAATGCGGTTCTGGGATTAAAAGATATGAAATTTCAAGTCGGCATGGGTTTTATTGCCCTAAATGCCAATCAGAATAAAAAATATGTATTAGTTTGTTTTTTAAGATTTGTTTCCAATCACATCAAAACAAAACCTTTATAAGGTTCAGATTATATCTAGGTTTGAAGTTATATAAGTTATAACTTATATATAGGTTGGTAAACAAAATGAATAGTCAAAAAAGTTATGAAAAAACCATTTTTGGATATTACTCTCCAACTAATTCGATTTCTCTCTCATTAATCGGAATTTTTGGTGCATTAGCATGTGTAATTACGATGCTTATTGCCATTCCTATTCCTGCGACTCAAGGATACATAAACATTGGAGATGCTGTGGTGATGTTAGCAGCTCTTTTATTTGGTCCTTTTGTAGGAGCATTAGCAGGAGGCATCGGTTCGGCTTTAGCAGACATCTTTCTAGGAGCTCTTATATATGCACCAGCAACTTTAATCATAAAAGGATTAGAAGGATTTGTGGTTGGATTAATTGCGGACCCAAAACGCAATGGAAGAAATCTAACTTATCGGGATATAATTGGTGTGGCTATTGGAGGTTTAATTATGGTTTTTGGTTATTTCATCTATGAGATCATATTATTTGGATTCTATGCTGCGTTATATGAAATATTTATGAATAGCTTAATTCAATATTCTCTTGGAATCACAATTTCATTACTATTGACAATTCCTCTCAGAAAAGGATTGTATGAATCATTACCTCAATTATTCGAAAAGCTATTTATAAGCGAAGAGCAAGATTTCAATGTTCACAAAGCACTTAATGAATAAAAGTATTGGATCTAAAAAGCTCAAATCCTCTTATAGCAACGTGATAAGTGTTTCAAGCGCTTCTAAGACCTTCTTTCCTTTTTCAGTAATTCGATAATATACCGATTTTCCCTTTTTTTGCCGTTTAATGAGTTCTCGCTCCTCTAATTCCTTTAAATGTTGATAAACGGCGGCAAGACTGATACCTCCAAGAATTTCTCCGATTTTTTTTCCATAAATTCCATTTTTATGGGAAATAGAGATTTGAGAGAGAATTTTTAATTTTGTACTTAATATACCCCCTAGTCCTGCGGTCTTAGCTCTACTCGAAAGCGCCTCCAGAACATGTGGTGTTTTTAAACCAGACCCTGTAATCATACAGACAATTTTCTCATTTGTTCGAATTTTGTTTTCCTCACGTAAGATGTTTAACGCACCGACAGTGAGAGCTGAGGCAGGTTCAGCAAATATCCCTTCATTACTCGCTAGCTCTTCAGCAGAAGTGAGCATAATATTTTCTGGAATAGATATAGCCATCCCATTGGAGTATTTAATTGCTTTAAGGGCTAGATCCTGATAAAACGGCTTTTTAACTAAAATTCCCAGAGCATAGGAATTAAATCCCTTTTTTATGGGCTTATTCAAGATTTCTTCGATCTGCTCCATTTGATTTACTATCGGAGATGATGCTTGTGATTGTACTCCAATCATTTTTGGAAGACTTTTTATAATACCTCCCTCTCTCAATTCTTTGAATCCTTTCCATATACTCAATAATAACCCCCCGCTTCCCATGGGTACTATTATCCCTTCTATTGGTCCAACCTGCTGGAAAATTTCATATGAAATGGTTTTTTGAGCTTCAATAGTTAATGGATTAAATTCGGGAGTTGCTTGATAATATTCTTTATATTTTGATTTAATCGCTTCTTCAATAGCCTCATCTACATAATCTCCGTTTTCAATAATTTTAGAATTGTATGCAATCATTTGGGCTTTCTTACCCACATCAATTTTCTTGGGTATAATGTTAGTACATTCCATTCCCTCTAATGAGGCATAAGCGGCTATTGATGCTCCTTGATTTCCATTTGAAGCACATATTATTTTATTCTTTTTTAAGCTTTGAGCATGAGAAACAAGTAATGCTGCGGCGCGATCCTTGAAGGAATTTGTAGGGTTCTGTGTCTCATCTTTGAAATAAAGCCCATCTATGTTCCAAATCTTACCCAACCGTTTTGATCTTCTACAAGGAGTTCCTCCTTCACCTAAACTCACAATAAACTGATCATCTATTTTTGGTAAGATTGCTCTGAAATCCCAAAAACTATCTGGCTGAAACTTCTTGCTAAATAATTTTTTAACAATTTCAGTAATAGTCTCAATTAATACTAATCCTTCGCATTTCGGACAGCTATAGCTTACTTGTGAGCTATTAAATTGGTTATCGCAATTATAGCAATGATATGAAAAAGACATATAATCATTTAGATATGAATTATTTGTAATTAAAAAATATGGGTTTATTTACCAAATAAAAAAAAGAGAAAAGGAGAAAATCTAAGTAGAAATAATAGGATCTTTTGAGGATTTTTTGTCTATAATCTTGCATTCTTGATCGGATTTTTCCAATTCTTCTTGAGATGTTCTTAGCCCAATCCTTCTTTCCGCGGCTTCTAAAATCTCTTTTAACATATCGCTATAAGAAAGCCCATCAATCTTAGCCATTTTAACAAGATGTCCATCCCAACACCATCCCGGATTTGGATTGACTTCAAGAAGCTTAGGATTACCTTGTGCATCAAGACGCCAATCAAATCTACAATAATCTCGACACTCAAGCCGTTTGAATAATTTCACGCAACAATCGATTATGAAATGCTTTTTTTGATCATCTATTCTGGCAGGTATCGATTTAATATTCCAATATGGAGAATCGGGCATCCATTTTGCTTCATATCCACAAATTTTTGGAATATCTTCTGGTAATTCTGAATAATCTTCTTCGGTGATGGTAAGAACTCGATAAGTTTCATCGGGATTACCAATTATTCCTACGGATAAATCAGCACCTGGTAGAAATTCTTCAATCAAAATAGGTTTATCATAGCCAAACTTTTGTCTGATTTCGTTGATAATGTTTACTAAACCCTCTCCATTTTCTACATAACTGTTTTGAGTAATACCAAAACTTGAATCTCCAAAATTAGGTTTTACTAGTACTGGAAAATTAAAGGGAAGGAATTGATAGGTAAAATCTTCTTGTTTTACATAAATTCCATCTCCAACTGGAATATTCATTTCTTTTGCGATTCCTCGTACTAAAGATTTATCATAGCAAAATGCCAAGCACTGAGGACCGCCCCCCGTATATGGGATCTTCAGGATTTCCAACAATGCAGGTATATGCAATTCATTACGCGCATCATTGTAATACCCTTCATCACATAAATTAAGGATAAAGTCAATTTTGTTTCTCTTTTTCGTCAAATCCCAAATAAGTGTGTCATGATTATCAAGATATGTAAAATTATAATCATCCAATTCGTGTAGCGCAGATTTTAACTCGTTAATGGTATACATATCGTCCTCGTCAAACACATGAGAAGGTTTTACAATATCAGTTTTATTTGGATCCCCCATTAAAACGATCACATTTTTGACTTCTTTACGTGGCTTTTTAGGAGTCCATTCTTTTTGTACCCGCGATGAGACAAGGATTCTCTTTTCCATCATACCAAGATCCTGGTTCTTTTTAGAGTTAGCACTCAGTTCTCCGTGAAAAACAGGTTCAAGATACGTCGCAACCTTCAGTAATTCAATAATTTTCTCTTTTGTATATAGCCTTTCTGCATAGAATTGATCTGCAATTACCCCCTGATTCACATCTGTTATTACCTCTCTCGAAATTAACCGATCCTTATCCAAAGAAAGGCTTCGTTCCCGACAGACAAAAAACCTTTTATTTATCCATTCCCACGATCGAGGACTATAATTTTTTGCGAGATATTCTCCATCAGTAAGATCTAAAAAGATTGTTCCATAAGGTTTTAAAACTCTTCTCACTTCTTTTAATACTTTAAGATCGTCTTGTTTCGATTCAAAGTATCCGAAGCTATTTCCCAATATCATAACATAATCAAAATAATCTAATGGATAAGGTAATTTACGGGCATCCCCTTCTTTAAAGCGAATAGCACATGCTTCTTTCAAAGCTGTCGACTTAGCTTTTCTTATTAAAAAAGATGATTGATCCAAGCCATAAAGATGATTAAAACCTCTTTTAGACAGTTCAATTAAATGCCTACCTTGCCCACAGCATAAATCTAGAATTCTATCGTTTTCTTTAAGATTGAGAAGATTTATCAATAGATTTACTTCGTGAGATGTGATTTCAGGATCATTGACGACATCCCCATCTGTTTTTAAGTAATTGGAATTAAAAAGATTTTTCCACCAATCCGTGTTTACATACTCTTCCAGATTTTCTATTGGGCCGAATGTGGTATGCTTTAAATTGTTTTGCTTACTCTCTTTTTTTAAATTCTTATAGGAATTTTCATTCCCATTAGTTTTGTTCATTTAAGTTTTACTTCTTTCAGATTTTTAATTTTATATTTTTTTGAATTTAATTTACAAACAAGTTTCGAATAATATTTAAAAATATCTATTTTATCTTGATCTTTTTTATATTCATATCTTTCCTAATAGGGTTTCTTATGAATTTCTAATTTAGTTCTCGTTATTATCCAAAAATAATTCTCACTAATAAAATGAAAAAGATACCCACAATAAAAGCGAAAAAATGTCCTAATCTCGTCAATACCGACTCTCCATAATCTTTCTTCCCATGTTTTATCTCCGGAATTAGGTCTGAAGCGGCTATATATAAAAAATTCCCCGCAGCAAAAGGTAAGAGAAAGGTTGTATCAAAACTTCCAGAAATATAAAAAGTTATTATCCCTCCAGGAATTATGGTTAAAGCGGAAAGAAAATTAAAGATTAACGCATTTCTTTTTTTCCAACCACTATGCAAAAGGACTCCGAAATCTCCTAATTCTTGTGGAATTTCGTGCGCTGCTGCCGCAATCCATGTGATAACTCCTACTTCGAAACTCACCATAAAAGAACTGGCAATTGCTAACCCTCCAATAAAATTATGTAAACCATCCGCGACTAGAATTAAATATCCCACTGGGGGTTTATATTCTGAAGGTACTCGATGTTGATGTTGCCATTGAAGAAATTGTTCTAATAAGAAAAAGATTGAGAAACCAATTAATAACCAAATAAATACACTCATTATATCCCCACCATTGATAATACTCTCGGGCACTAGGTGAAGAAATGCCCCCCCTAATAATGCCCCCGCAGAAAAAGCTACTAATATTAATAAAATTTTTCTCAAAATATTCTCTTTAATAGATAAAGTAATTAAACCTATCCAAGCGATCAAACTCATTAAGAAACCAAAAAGAATAATTACAAAAAGAGTGTTCATATATTCATCATTTTACTATAAATCCACTATCTTTTTAAATTTTACAATACATCATAAAAATTCTGAAATCTGTCTAATATAGTAGTAGTTCTAGTATTTTTGATAAATTTTCACGAAAAATACCAATCCGCACTTATGTTTTCAAAAAAAGACTTAGTGGCTTTAAATAAATGGATCTGGTAAGAAAATAATAGGAAATAAAAATTTTTTAAAAAAAACTAATCTTTCTATAAAATATCTTTGGATGCATATGCTTTGAGGATCTTTCCAAAAAACAAGTGATGTGGGGCCATATTCCCTGATTTTGTCTCATGGACGATTTCACATTCATAACTCAACAGGCAATCTTGAATCGTGGGGACTTTGGTGTTTTTTCCGTCTATTGCATTCAGATTAGCTTCTTGAAATTTATCAGTATTTCTTCCAGAAGAGGACCCCGCAACCATAATCGCTTCTGAGATATTAGATGAAGGTATATTTACAGTGAATTCCCTTATTCCCTCCGTTAACAATTTGAAAGAATAC
The DNA here is from genome assembly GCA_008080735.1 of Promethearchaeota archaeon. GTDB lineage: Archaea > Asgardarchaeota > Lokiarchaeia > Sigyniarchaeales > SOKP01 > TEKIR-8. The sequence continues at coordinate 8,203 of SHMW01000026.1, read as the reverse complement.
CTGCTTGGAGCAACTGCTACGGTAATTACCGGGATATGCCAAAGCTCACCGAGTGTCTTCCAATCTAAAGCCATAACATTTTTTTCACTCTTTTTTCCCATAGACACTAAAAGTCCGGTTTGACTAAAGAAATGTTCAACATATTCATATGGATTAATTTCTTTCCTATTTTCAGCCATATTTATCAAATTTTTATTGTTTTTTGAGTATAAAAGAAGATTATGACTTATAAATTTAAAAATAATTGATAAAAAATGTTTAGAATGATTTGGGGATTAAAAGAATAGAGTATCGATTTTTTATTATGGTTTGGGACCTTTTAAAATGAAACACAGAAATAGAAAAAAAAAGATTAAATATTGTAGAGTTTTTTAGCTGCTTTCTGCGTGAAGATATCAATCTCTCGTTCTGAAAATTTTATTTCTGTTGTTTTGGAAGGATGGGAAACCGCTTTTGCCCATTTCTTTGGTGAAAGGAATACATCCAACATACTACCATCAGAACCAAAGAGAACTCGCCAAGGACCTAAAGTATCAATTGCGAATCGTAATGGTTCCCAAAAGTAATCTGGATTGATATTAAATAAAGGTTGCCAGCCAGAAAAGTCTACATACATATTAGGTTTCATGATTGCTAAATCCAGAGTTTGACGCCACCAACCGTGACCACAATGAGCAACAATAATCGTTGCCTCGGGAAAATCGGCGGCGATGGTGTCAATATACATAGGATGGCTCCACTTTGCCTCCATAGGAGCAGGTTCTTGACCGCTATGAATTAAGATTGGCAAGTCATATTCCATTGCAAGTTCATAAAGAGGATAACATATGGGGTCATCTGGATAAAATCCAGCAGTGGGGTGGATCTTAAGTCCCACGGGCTGCCACTTTTTCATCGCTAAATCTAACAATTTTCTAGCGTCTTTGCGTCTGGGATCTATTCCAAAATAGGTTTTAAACCGATCTGGATATGTTTCAACTACACTTGCATAAATCTCATTTTTCTTTTTGATGGAAATCCCCGTATATTCTGCTTTAGGATATTTCAACCAAAAATCTAGTGGGAGAAGAATTGCTTTATCGATGTTTGCCTTGTCCATCTCTCGTATTAATCTGCTTCCGTCCTTATCAGAGAGAATATCCATTTGTTGCTCATATAATTGTCTTGCATCTTGGTGATCTTCCTTAGGCTTATCTTTTCCGAATATCGTTACTCCCGCCTGAGCACATCCGATAAAAAATTCCTCAGGATCGCTTCCTTCAAAAAATAGATGTACGTGTGAATCTATTGTCATAGTAATTTATAACCTCGATATATTAATTTGTTGTTATTTTTTATATTATTCGCTTAAGTTTGTATTATATTTTCCTTATTAAGATATTCCACTAACAGTGGACCTCCAATGGCAATCCATAACCCATCAAAAAAACCTATAATAATCCCAATCCAGAGCAAAGAGGGTCCGAGGACTAAGGTTAGAACGTATAACCCGAAAAGCACTATATAGCAAAGAATTATGCTGAATATATGAATAAGTCTCTTGTTTGGAGAATCAATTTGGAACTTCAGTTCCTTTGGATATTCTGTGAGAGATAATCCTATAAATCCCCCAAGTACCATCATAAACATCCGAACATCAAGATCTACTCCCTGCGCGGGTTCAATTAAGAAGGGGCGTTGTGTCGTATAAATAATTATCATAAGCCCGAATAAACCGACTGCGATTAAGAATTTAATTATCTTGCTTTTGAATATTTCAAGTTGTCGTACTTTTGGCGTGTATTTATAGCTTACCAATCCAATATATATTCCGAGAATTGTGCCGGCAATATTTGCCGAAAAATGATTAACTCCTACATAGGGTCGTGCCAGCATCATAAGCCCCACATAAACAGGAAAAACTACTTTTTTCCATTTTTTGGGATTCTTCAGATAGAAATAAACTGAAAGAGCCGCGGGAACCAATACAGATTGACCTGGAAAATCGCTTGTCTCTGTCCGAGTGGGTAAAAAATCCGCATAAAAATCTGGAATCCAATCGATAGGAATATCTGGCCTTTGGATACCAAAGAGACCAAAGAAGGATTTAAGGGCATCTCCTAAAAATAATCCTCCTAAGACTACTATCGCAACTACCGCTAATCCCATTCCTCGTTTATTATCAAAAACAAAATATACAGCTATAGCAAGAAAGAAAATAGCCACTGTTCCCCAATAAACCACTAACCAGAATGGATCGCAAATAGGTCGCAAAAATTCATTCCTCAGAATGGTAGAAATAAAAATTTCATCTAAATTTTCAAAATATAGCTGAAATAAAAACGAAAAGATAAATATAGCTACCATTCCTGTAATAACGAGATAATTTGATAAAAATCCTTCCAAATTTGTCTCAGAACTTTTTATTTCTTCTTTAGTTGACATATTTATACTTTAATCTTAGATATTAAATAACTTGCCATTCGAGTGTGAAATGAATCCCTTTTTGATTAAAATTATGAAGAACTACGCATATTATTTATCTAAAAATATAAAAACTTTTCAAATATTTTTCAATTGAGGGAAGGAAGAAATGTCTCCGGATATTATCTCATTAGGTGAATTATTAGTAGAAATAATGCGACCCACAGTGGACGTTCCCCACGGGGAAATTGGCGAATTTTATAAAGGCCCATATCCAAGCGGAGCTCCCGCCATATTTATCGACTCCGCAGCGAGAATGGCGAAACACTTTAATATGACGACAGGCTATGTAGGCGTCGTGGGAGATGATGAATTTGGAAGATGTATCATCGAAAAAATGGAGAGAGATGATATTGATATCTCTCAAATACGAATAGATTCACATCAAACGACAGGAATAGCATTTAATCAATATAATTCCGATGGCTCAAGAAAATTCATTTTCGCTGCTGGAGCTGCGGGAGAAACCTCTGTTAAAGATGTCAGTAAGAATTATTTTACTGATATAAAAGCTCTTCATATTATGGGTAGTGCGCTTTCCATAAGCGAGCAATCAAGGGAAGCATGCTATCGGGCTATTAAGATTGCGAAAGACCAAAATCCTGACGTGGTTATTAGTTTTGATCCAAATCTGAGACCCGAAATGCTTGATATAGAAATAATCTTGGAAATCTGTGAACCTGTGTTAGAACAGACGACAATTCTACTGCCCAGTGGTGAAGAAGCAGAAATGTTGGCAAGAGTGGAAGGTAGTAAAGAAGCTTGTCTTACCTTACTAAATAAAGGACCTGATATTGTAGTGTTGAAGCAAGGAAGCGATGGATCTACAATTTTTAGTAAAGATAATGAGGAAGAGATTAGCGTCTCTTCTTTTAAAGTCGAAGAAAAAGATCCTACTGGTGCAGGTGATTCTTTTGGCGGAGCTTTTATTGTGGGATTACTCCAAGGATGGGATCTTCAAAGAATTGGAAAATTTGCGAATGCGGTAGGTGCTTTAAAAGTAGAAACCTTTGGACCTATGACAGACCATAGCTATGAAGATGTAATTAGGTTTATGGAGGACCATTAGATCTTATCCTTCGTTTTCTTTTATCTGCATTGAATATACGTCTATATCTGTCACCAGATTATTTTCAATGGTTATTAATCGAAACCCAGGAGATTTCACTTTAGATTTTGAAGATAATGGCCCTAAACCTTGAGTCTGAAAGATAAACGGCTTTTTGGCATCAAACCACGCTTGTAAGCTCTCTTTATCATCAAATAATTCAATAATATCTCTGTATCTATTAGTAAAAATCTTGCATGGTACATCTATAAAATATGGAATAAAATAAAACCCATAGTTTACTTTCTTTTTCTCTCCGTCTTTTGCTTCTTCAATCCTAAATTCTTTTAATGTATGGGTATGGCCACAAAAGACCATATCAATTCTTCGTTTTACAACCTTATCAGATCCGGATAAAATCTCCATAAGTTTACTCCAGCGATACATGATAGTCTGATATTTAAAGTTAAGAATTGAATCTATGCGTTTGCTTCCCGTGTGTTTTTTGATGTGTGGTTCATAAAAATCATACCATTCAATATCTCTTTTTAAGCCAAATTTTTTTCGCAATCTCCACTTTTTCCATAACCCAAGATTGGGAGATAGAGGAGGTGTATGCATAAAAATAATTATGCGACGATCATTAGACTGCTGAATATATTGACGCAATAAGGTGATTTGATACTTACGTAAACCCCGGGTTGACGGAGCGCTTCTCATTAACCCAAATAGGTTAGCAATTGAATCAAGTCCAGTATCAAGAAAAATAAGTGAAAATTTTTTTCCGATCTCCACTTTATAATTTAAATTGGGGTTTATGAATCTAAAATAATCGTGGAGGAATTTTGTTCTGGAATATATAGCTCTAAAATAATTGAAAAATTTATCATCACTGTAATCTTTAATATCATTTCTTTCAAATCCAAATTTTTGATATATCTTTCCCGTTTTAATACTATAAAATCCTTTTCGATAATCATGGTTTCCAACAATAGTAAATATAGGCACCATTAGTTCGGTTGTATTCATAAGTTGTTTATCTTTTAGATTTAAATCTCGGGTTATTCCAAGAAAGATATCCAGTAAAAATTGAAAGTTGTTATCATAATATTTATCGTAATTTGCTGTATCAACATAATCAGTAAGATCTCCCGTTAAAACGATAAAATCTAATTGTTTATTGTTTTGCATTTCGTTAGCTTTTGATATGAAAAGCCGTAGATTATCATTGAAATTATATTTTCCGTGGCGAAATCGCTCAAGCTTTTCTTCTTGAAATTCTTCTCTAAATTCGAACTCCCTTTCTAATATGAAATAATCGTCGCTTTTCTCTTCCCTAAATCCCCCTTCCACTTTTTTGAGTGCTTTATTTCGGAGAAATTCATAGATAAAATCATTTCTTCTGGCAATATGAGTATCAGAGGCATGAATAAAACTGAAATCCTCCCAATTCTTATTGAAAAGTGCTAAGCTATGATAATTAATTCTAACTTGGTTTTTTGAAGAATATTCTAAAATAAGGTCAAATAGGACACATTCTTTATTTTCCAAGAGATTCCATATTTCCTGAGAAATACTTAGTTCTAGTTCAAGAGAACATTTGAAAAGGTGATTTCGTTTTGAGTTTTTAAACCCTTTATTCTCAATATTGTGATAAATGTCCCATGCCTCACAAAAATCCTCAGAAGGATTTTCAACATTTTTGAGATCACCATAGTCCATCTTAATGGCATTTCTAATCTTCAAATCATACTTTTTCCCCCGTCTCTCATTAAATTCCCCTCTACTTTTTAAGATTGGTTGGAGTTTTATTTTACTGGTTAGAAATGCAATGATGAGATCTTTATTAAAGGATATATCTGTTATTACATAGATCTCAAATTCAAGTTTTTTTCCAGTTTTTTCGTTAGTTTCATTTAGATCATACAGATTCAAAAAAGTAGGCTGACCTATATTAGGTTTTATGATAATAGGGAAATCATCCGCGATTTTTTTGATTTGGTTTTTTAGAAACATAGACACATAATTATGATTTTAGTAATATAGATTTTCTAAAAATACAAAATGAGAATTGCATTTATTTCTATAATTGTATAATATTATTATAGTTTGATTAGTTGATTAATTTGTTAATAAATGATAGAATCTTTTAAGAAATCCAAATCAAATATCTATAAAGCTGTATTGGTGGGAATTTTAGTCATAATCTCATTTCTCTTAACATTTTATTTTAATATATTTTTCAATACCAATATTATTTTTTCTCATTTTTTTTATCTTCCCATTTCATTATCTATTTTCTGGTGGAAAAAACGTGGATTTATAATTGTAATTATTTTGTCCGCTTTCCTTATTTTTTTCCCTTTTCTAGGGGATAATATGCAAATAGAATCTGTTTTGGATAATATCGTAAGGGTGATATTTATTCTCTCCGTTGGAATCATTTTAACTATTCTCACTGAAAAATTAGCGGAATCGGAAGATAAATTACGAGAAAGGGTTAAAGAATTAAATTGTTTATATGAAATTTCAAATGTATTATCTAAACCGATTAGTACGGTTGGTGATATTATATATGGCGTATTGGATAGTCTGAAATCAGGATTTCAATACCCAGACGACATTGTATCCCAAATAATCTTTCAAGGAAGAGATTATTGTTCAAAAAATTTTATAAAAACAGACTGGAAAATAACATGTCAAGACAGAATTTATAATAAAGACCTTCGGGTAAATATTCATTATTTAAAACCTCATGAATTTTTGGATGAAGAAAAACAACTTTTAAGAGATATTGTGCAACAAATTATTGCAATCTTTGAATTTAAGCTGGAATATCTCTAAGTAGAAATATACCTTCATAAAGCTAAAATATTTAAAAATTATAGTTTTCTTAAAGATATGAATGAACGCTTATATCAGCCAGATTATTCGTGTATTTTTGGAGAACGATACGCAAATGCATTTCTTTATCCCCAGATTGATAGTCTTGTCTGGCCTATATTTGAAAATTGTGAACGTTCAGAAAAATTACAAAAACTCCTTTCTTTAAGAAATCTAGAAGGATATCCCTATTTTTATCATAGAAAGCTCGATTTAGATGATCTTAAAGTAGAATTGCAATGTTCTAATATAGAAATAGCTTTTCTTCAAGCTTTAAATTTAGGTAGAGAATATGGAATTGAAAATGAAGACCTGATTAATGTAGCAAAGAATGAGCCAGATTTATTCAAGGCAATCTTATCATTTACATTAACTCAACCAAATGAAGATCTAATACAAGAACTCAAAAAAATTGATGAAATAGTGGATGTCGTAGGAATAGTTCTTTATCCTTCTTATACAAAACTTGATTTAAATAATCCTGAGAACGCTCAATTTAATAGGGTATTAGATTATCTTAGAAAAGAAGGCTTATTTCTAAAAATAGATATTGGTAATTTTTATTTTCCCGAATATCATAGTGGATTTGTTTCTAAAGAAATCATCCAATCTTTTATAAGTAAACATCTCGATATTAAGATTATACTAAGTGGATTAGACATTTCAGGAGATTTGGGACTATATTATCAATTATTACATTATTATAATAATCTTTGGCTCGAATTAGAACCAAGATGTATAGGAGGAATGACTCCTACTAAATATTTTAAAAATTTGTTTTCTATAGATGGATTTATTCAAAACACTTGGCATAGATTAGTAATCGGGAGCGCCAGCCCCACCCTAGAATCATCTCAAATGTGTAGAGGGTTGTTGGAGGCAACCGAAGATATATCCTTTTCTCAAAAATGTTTATTAAGAACTTGGGTTTTTAGAAATGCTGTTCGGTTAAACAACAAAATTTGCGAAATTTCAGAGGAAAAGAAGAACAGATACAAAACCTTGTTAAACATAAACCAAGCAAATATATTAGAAAATGAGAATGAAATTAATGTATCATACAAATTGAAATTACGGAGTTATAGTATAACGCAACTGATATTCTTAACAAATATTATTAAAGATGTGTTTAGAGCTGCTAAGGAAAAATTTCCTGACTATAATGAGGGAAATCTATTTTTAAAATCATATCATACTACTACTACTTTAATTACTAACGAACATGAGTATGGAAATTATTTGGATCTTCATTTTAGATTTTCCGAATTGGGGAGAGACGATAGTTCTGAATATTTCCATACTGTTAGAGCATTGGAGAACAGAGCAGATTTTAATAGATTTGATCATGATCTTGCCACTAATTTCGGAAATAGACAATTAATTCTGCCTATTTCGGGAGGCGAACTTGATATTGGAGGAAGAGAGAATTATTATATATTAGTAACTTTTGGACCCCGTACTTTTCATCTTCATCTTCATGTAAAATTACTAAAATAGCCAATTAATTGTTTTAAGCTTCTTTTAAGGTTTACATAAGAAAAAATTATTTTCTTTTAACAAAGGCTACGATCAAATTCATTAGATTAAATGATATACACAAATATCTGATTTTTATTAGCTAAATAACCATTAATTTATTTTAAAAGGAAATTTATGGTAGAATAAAGAAAAAATAATATATCTTTTCCTAATTATAAACGAAAATAGGATAAAAGATCAAATTTTAAATAAGAATAACTAGTATTATTCTTAAAAGTATTTTTCTAAATGATGGTTTTTATGTATTTAATGAAGCATGGCTTTAATCAT
>SHMW01000025.1:12397-47791 GCA_008080735.1 Promethearchaeota archaeon | reverse complement strand
ATTAAAAACTATAGTAGATTTTTATGGAAACAAATCAAAATTACTATAATTTAACACTAAATAATTTGTATGCAGAACTTGATACTAATCCCCACTCTGGTCTTAATCAAGACGAGGCAAATCAAAGACTGGAAAAGTTTGGATATAATGAACTTCCAAAGTATAAGAGAAGTTTTGTGAAAATTTATTTAGCTCCTCTATTTAACTGGTTAATTGTAATCTATTTAGTTGGAGCACTTATCTTATTAGTAGCTAGTTTATTAGGATTTAGAGGTAATTTTCTAATTATTGCCCTTACTCTTGGAATTGTTCTTCTAAATTGTTTAGTTGCAATAATACAACAATATCGCGCTCAGAAAAAACTTGAGGCTTTAAAGGAGCTCGCAGCCCCTACAACAACCGTGATAAGGGAAGGGAAAAAAACTGAGATCCCAACAAGAGAGGTTGCATTAGGAGAATTACTCGTTCTTAATCAAGGGGACAAAATCCCCGCAGATGCGAGAATTGTGAGCGGTACAAATCTTGAAGTGAATGAAGCATCATTGACGGGTGAGAGTGAGCCTGTGAAAAAAGATTCTGAAGGTAAAGCAATTCATGGACCTAAATCCATTCAAGAAAGAGAAAATATGATCTTTTATGGAACTTATATCACTATGGGCAATGGAAGAGCAATTGCGGTGAAAACTGGAGGAGATACTGAGATTGGGAAAATCTCTGAAGGACTAAAGTCTGCGGGCACAACCGAAATCCCTATCCAGAAAAAGATGAATAATTTTGGAAAATGGTTAGGGATTGCAGTTATTATTTTCTGGCTGGTCACACTCTTTTTTATCTTTTTTGCTAGTGGTTTCAAAAGTTTTGAGATTGTGAAAAGCTTGAATTCAGCGCTTGACATTCTTCCTATAAATATTCCTTTATTAACCACAATAGTGCTCTTAACTGGAGTGCTTGCGATGGCCCATAAAGGTGTAATTATACGGAATTTGGCATCTGTGGACAGTTTAGGTCGTGTCAGCATAGTTTGTTCTGATAAAACAGGGACTCTAACAAAAAACCAGATGTCCGTGCAGCATATATGGTCGAATGGTTCTAAATATAAAGTAACTGGAAGTGGATACACTCCGGAAGGGGAAATTATAAAAATAGGGGAAGGAAAGCATACCGAATATGTAAAACATATAGAAGATTATCCTCATCTTAAATTACTACTAATTTCTGCCTTTTTAAATAATAATTCAGCTTTAGTTAAATCTGAAATAGAAACAGCGGGAAAGGAAAGCAAAGTTGTAGATAATTGGAAAGTTATTGGCTCCCCCACGGAAGGTGCGTTAGTCGTATTATTCCAAAAAATTATGGGCGATTATATGCTCGAGGAATATGACTTAGTAAAGGAATATCCTTTCGATTCTTCTATTAAACGAATGACGAAAATTTATCGAAGAGATGAAAAAAACTTTTCCTTTACAAAAGGAGCAAGCGAAATTTTAATCCCTCGGTGTAATCAAATATATTATAATGGGACGGAAAAAGAATTTACAAATGAGTTGAAGAACCAGGTTCAAACAATTATCAAAGAATATGCCTCGCAAGGCTACAGAATTTTAAGTCTTTGCTATAAAGATTTTTATATGATGCCAGAACCAACAGAAGATAATAGAGACAAATTCGAATCTGATATGGTGTATTTGGGATTCGTGACCATATTGGATCCTCCCAGAGAAGGAGTGAAAGATTCTGTAGAACAATGCAAAAATGCGGGTGTAAAAGTTTTAATGATTACAGGTGATTCTACTATAACAGCAGAAGCGATAGCTCGGCAAATCTCGATTATTGATAATAAAAATGATATGGTAATCGAAGGAAAACAAGTAAATGAAATTGAATCTTCTTATGATTTTAATCGAGTCAAGGTGTTTGCTCGCGTTTCTCCTAAACATAAAGAAAATATTGTGAAACGATATAAAGATGAAAATCGCGTGGTGGCGATGACTGGGGATGGTGTGAATGACTCCTTAGCGTTAAATATGGCGGATGTCGGCGTGGCAATGGGGATACAAGGTACGGATGTAGCCAAGGAAGCCTCTGATATGGTTATTTCTGATGATTCTTTCAATTCCATAGTGAAGGGGATAGAACAAGGAAGGGGAATATTTTCCAAAATCCGCGCAGTGGTATTTTTCTATATTTGTATCAATTTATTTGAAGGAATAGTTCAGTTTATTTTAGCAGTTATTCTTGATTTACCCTATTTTTTAACCGAAGAATTTTACTTTCAGTGGATTTTCCTTTCGATCACACTTCATACATTTCCGGGATTTATCCTTACATTTGATAAATTTTCCAGCGATGTTATGAATGAAAGACCAAGAAATTCTGAGGAGATATTGTCTAAAAATACTATACTCTTACTATTTGCTTTTGGAATATTATTAGCTATTTCCATGCTCTTAGTCTATTTCATTACAATATTAGGAATATATCCTGTTTACCCAGAAAATTATGAATTTGGGGCATTAAATGATTTGTATATCTCATCTTCTAATTTCTTGGATTCTCCGATTTCCCGAATTAGGACAAAATCGTTGACTATGTTAATGATTACTTTATTCTTTTGTGAGACTTTTTTAGTTTTTCAAATTAGACGCCCAAATAAAAGCTTAATAAAAAGCTTAATCGAAGATCGGAATCGATTAATGGTTTATATCACAGGATTTCTATTTTCAGTGTTACTTTTATTGATCTATATTCCGGGAGTCCAAATAACCTTAGCCGAGATTGGAATAAATTTTATGTTTATGTACCTCACTTGGTTTGATTGGTTGGTATGTTTTCTAATTTCATTAATATGTATAGTAGGCTTTGAAATCGTTAAATATTCTGCGAGGAAAAAGGATATAATCTTCTGAACCTCTTTTTTCTTACTAATTTCTAAACACTTTATTTTTTACTTTTATAATCTTGAATAAAACCGCTTTATTTTAAAAAATACTCCTATCTCTGAGTTAAATTTAAACAATCCTCATAAAATAAAAATATTAAATCCATATCAATTATTAAATTAAATGAGTTTAATTTTATTAAGAACTAGATTTTAATAATTTATTAAAGAAGTAATTCTGGATTTGAATTAGATATGTCAAAATATCACGTTTCTATTGTTGAATATAAGGAACCATACGAATCTGTAAAGAAAGCGATCGATCTGATCGACGGTTTAAAGGATATTCCCAATGATTCTAAAATATTCATTAAGCCTAATGTTGTTTATTGGAATCGCCATTGTGATTTCCCAAAATGGGGGATGATTACCACCAGCAGAGTTGTAGAAGATGTGGTAAGAATTCTGTATGAAAGCGGATTTTCTGATATCACTATCGGGGAAGGAATCATCACTGAAGATAAGGACGATAAGGAAACTGCTAAACAAGCATTTGAATATCTTGGATATTATGATCTGCAAGAGAAATATGGAATTAAGGTCTATAATACATTTGAACGACCTTTTGATCGAATAAACCTTACTGACAATTTATCAGTAAAGATGAATACAGATATGCTTAATTCAGATTTTCTTATTGATTTACCCGTTTTAAAGACTCACGCACAATGTGTTGTCAGTCTGGGCTTAAAAAATATCAAGGGTCTCATCAATATTCCATCTCGGAAAAAGTTTCACAGCGCGGATCCAGAGCAGAATTTACATTATAATGTTGCCCAATTAGCTAATAAAATACCTCCTACTTTAGTTATTATTGATGGAATATATACACTTGAAAGAGGACCTGCGATGGATGGGAAAGCTCATCGAAGTAATATACTCGTGGCATCAAGGGATATACTCTCTGCCGATCTGGTCGGAGCAAACCTGCTAGATATTGACCCTTCCGCCGTTCCACATCTCGTCCAAGCAGCAAAAGACCGAAATAGAACAACAGATTTATCAGAAATCGAAATAAAAGGAGAAAAGATCGAGGTTTTAGCAAAACCCCATGAATGGGATTATGTTTATAAAGAAAATGATACTTTACCACTCCCATATGCCAAAGCAGGGATCGAAGGCATAAAATATCATAAGTATGATGAATCCATGTGCACATTCTGCTCAATGTTAAACGGAATTATTTTAACTGCTATAAAGACTGCCTATAAGGGTGAAGCTTATGATAATATCGAAGTTCTTACGGGAAAGGAAATGGAACCCACAGAAGGGATGAACAAGACAATCTTGCTGGGACAATGTCAATACACAAAAAATAAAGATCATCCAAATATAAATGAATTAATTGCGATTAAGGGATGTCCTCCTTCTCTTGATGAATTGAAAGAAGGATTAAAAATGGCGGGAATCCGAGTTCCTTCATATTTCTATAAAAATATTGATAAAGCACCTTTATTGTTTATGCAAAAATATAAAGGAAAACCCGAATTTGAAGAAGCATTTTTTCAAATCTAACCTCTACATTATCATCTTTTTATTTTGTTTTCTTTTTCAATATTCAGATTATCTGACAATTCAAGAATCATAAGCCAAGAATTTAAATTTCCCCTGAAGATATACTCCAGTTTAAATCTAATTACCAATTTATATTTTACAATCATCACGAAATATTTTATTATCTTTCTAAAAATTTTGCTTGACTTTTTTATTTAATTCATAAGCGTTTTAAAATTAAACTATGACTCAATATTAATACTATCAAGTTTTATCAAATCATAGAGGTAAATTAAAATGGTAGTAGAAGATGGAGATGTAATTAAGATTATGTTTACGCTTAGAGATAAAAAGGGGAATTTAATTAGTTCCAACGAAAAAGTGAATGGAGAATCGGTAAAAATTCAGCTGGGAACTGGTCAAGTCCTTCCTGAATTAGAAAAAAACCTTATCGGGATGGAAAAAGGTGAGGAAAAAGAATTTTGGCTCACCCCGCAAGAGGCGTATGGAGAATTTAATCCATTGTTAGTGGAAAAAATCCCAAAGAAAAATCTTAAAGGCGATCACGAGTTAGAGTTAGGACAGCAAGTTGTGGTGGTTGCTCCGAATGGAATGACCTCTCCTGGGTGGGTAAGAATTATCGAAGATGACTATATTGTAGTAGATATGAATCCTCCTTTAGCAGGAAAAGCCCTGCACTTTGAAGTGAAAGTTTTAGAAACCGATTTAGAGCCAGACCCTGTTCCAAATCCCTTCCAACTCGGTATTAGCTGTGAATCTTGCGACCATGAGCATGAGGAAGAAAAAGATACGATCCACCTTTAGGAAAAATTTTTTTTTTGAAAATTATCCATATTCCTTGTTTCTATTGAAATCCTTGACAGAAAGCATCAACATTTTTTCCGAGTACAGAATGATTATAACCCCCTTCTAATAAAGCATAACGGCGTCCTTCACATATACGCTCGGAATGGTCTTTCATCAATTCTCCCAAGCGAGTATAATCCTCGGGATATAATTTATGACCCCAATCCTCTATACCTTCATCAAAACCCGCCGAGGCGACAAAAACATCAATATCATTTAAGTTTTCCATATATTCTCTCACTTCGTTTAAATATGCGACACGTTCTCCGGATCTGGGATTTAAAATTTTCACACTGAACCCATCTTCTCTATTAGAAAGGATGTTAATATTTCCGTCTCCCGTATGGAGATCAAAATCGAGCACAAAGGCAGAATCTATTTTACTTTCTGCGTATAGCTTCAATAGACTAATACTTATATTGTTGAAATAGCAAAATCCCCAGCAAGAGTCCGCAGACGCGTGGTGTCCGGGAGGGCGGATTACGGCAAATGTAGGAATTCCCTTATACGCTTCTTCTGCGGCTAATATTGCTCCTCCCGCGGCTAAGGAAGCAAGTTCATATAATAGAGAATCCCGTTTTATCGAGTCTAAATGGCGTTTCGTATGGGCTCTCAAAATGTCCTCTTCTGTCGCTGGTTCGGGGGTTATAATCTCATATAACTTGTTATTAGAGATTATATCCATAATGCTCTCGATTCTTCCTTGGTCTGCTGCTGGGTCCATAGCGTAATCGCTATTATAATATTTTTCATGAAACACAATTTGCATATTAATGACCACCTTAATTTCAATTCTTACAATGCGTTGAATTTTATTGAGTATATTCTAATTAGAATTCACGAAATATAAATATTTTACCCACTTAAAAAACAAACCGAAATTTTAAGACTTTCTTATTGATATACTTAAAATTGAGAAATTTCAATTTCGAACTTTTCCCGCATTTTGTTTAATATTTGTTCGATATGGTCAAAATTACGGGTTTCAATTTCAATAACCACTACGGCTTTTTTATACTCTAGTTCCAATTTTTCACGCTCGTGTGTGATGGAAATGATATTTCCCTTTTCTTCCGCAATGAACCTCAATACTTCTAAAAGAGCACCGGGAACATCGGGGACTTTAGTTTTAAATTTTAAAAAGCGCCCAGCTTTAATTAAACCTTTAGTAATGATACGATTTAATAGATTTGGGGTTAAATTTCCTCCGGAAATAACCACTGCCACTTTTTTATTGGCAATATTGACTTTTTTATTTAGTAATGCGGCCAATCCCGCAGCTCCCGCACCTTCCACATATAATTTAGCTCTTTCTAATAGGAGGAGGATAGCATTAGCCACTTCTTCATCCGAAACGAGCACAATATCATCTACATATTTTTTAATAAACTCATAGGTAATATCTCCAGGCTTTTTTACAGCAATTCCGTCGCAAATTGTATCTTTGATTTCTGATGTCCTTATATTATTGTTTTTGTATGCGCGATACATGGAAGGGGCATTTTCCGATTGAACACCGATGATTTTTATATCATTTTTCATCGTCTTACAATAAGAACTAATTCCGCTTATTAAACCGCCCCCACCTATTGGACAAAATACATACTCTATATCCGGGAGTTGTTCCAACAATTCAACTCCGATTGTTGCTTGGCCTTTAATTATATCTTTATCATTGAAAGCTTGGATAAAAGTAAGTCTTTCATCTTTTTGGATTTCAAGTGCTTTTTCATAAGCATCATCATATTTTAATCCATGCTCGACAACTCTTCCTTTATTATTGTAATTCTTAATCGCTTCTATTTTTACAATGGGAGCATCTTCGGGCACGACTACCACAGATCTAATACCAAATAATTTCGCAGCTAAAGCAACAGCTTGTCCATGATTACCAGCCGATGCGGTGATTACTCCCTTGCTTCTCTCATTCTCAGAAAGAGAAGATATCTTATTATATGCTCCCCGGATTTTAAAAGATCCGGTTCTCTGAAAATTTTCTAATTTTAAATAAACTTCATTGCCCGTCATTCTGGAGAGAGTAGTACTTCTTTCAAGGGGGGTATAGTGAACAACATCTGCAAACCGTTCTCTGATCGATCGAATCTCATTTAAATAGGTCTTATCGGTCAAAAAATTTCCACCTAATAAAAAATAGACATTATCTAATAAAAAGAATTAAGAACAAAAAAAATCGATGAAAAAAAATGTTGTTCTAAAGTGGTTTGCAAAGAATTGCTTTTACTCTAACATCCATGAATTCACTGGTAGGGGCGGGTTTGAGCAGGCATACTGTATCGGCTCCACGACCAGTTCCAGCTATACAAATGATATCTCGGTCTAAATCAGGAATCAATCCCGCATCCGCAGCCATACTTGCTATCTCTATACAGACTTTAGTACCTTGGCTAAATTGTTCTCGAATCACTTTCGCAAGTAGATCCACAAAGATCCAAGGTTGTTTTTTAATACGAAGTCCACGTTCAATCCCACTCATGGCATGGGTGGCTGATAGAAATTTAAGCCCTTTCTGTTCTAGTTGTTCCATTTTTTCCTCATCAAATTCCTGTCGGACCTTGCTTCCAACAAAATAGTAGGAATGTGTAATAACTATGACGTTATATTCATTCACATCAAATAATTCCGATGCTTTTTCAGCAGTCGTGCCAGTGGTGCTTGCCAAAACGATATCCTTTATATCAAATTGTTCGGCATACTTTTTTGCTATATCCAATGCTTTATCCGTATTATTGGGACCTGCCTTTTCAAAATATGTTGCTTCTAACTCCAAATCTGCCATTATACTTGTTAACCTCGTTTAATACAATTGAATGTGTAAATCTTTTTATGATGAAATAAATGATTCATTTTTAATTTTTGTTTTAAAATCTAAAGAGATTTCACTCCTCCAAATCAGTAAGGTTTTGGTTGAATTTTAAAATGATCAAGAGAAATACTTAATTAGTTCCATAACAAATTAATAGTAATAATAATAATAACTAAGAATCACTCTATTGAATGTGTTTGAATTAAATTTAGCCAGACAAGAAAGAGAGTTTATTATTTTTCACATCATCTTTAGTCTTATTGCGGCTTTAATCTTACTAATCCCCCTCCTTCCTATTGGTTGGAAGTTATTCATCTTAGTCATTATCTATAATGTGGGGATAATATTTTTCGCAATTCAGAGAGAATATAGACTTTGGCAAGATATATGGATTTTTACAATTTTAATTAGTGTGTTTCAAGTATTCCCGGATTGGTTTCTCTCTGCAGAACTTAATATATTGGTATTTCCAGAAGACGGTTTGTTTAAGATTGGGACGGTTTCTGGATATATGCTCGGGTTATGGTCTATTCCCTTGATCATAATAATATTCACGGGAATCCGTATTAACGAGAGAAAAGATCTTAAAATGAGTTATCTCGCAGTGAGTTTTGTTACATTGATGATTTTCACGGTATCAGAAACTACAATTTGGATGATCGGGTCTTGGTATGCCCAAAATGTCTTTACTTTATTCGGTCATTTGGCGCTCTATATTATTTTTCCTGAACTTATTCTGGGAGTAAGCAGTTATTGGGTATTTCTCTATCTCCAAAAAAAGCCAGAGATCTACAAAATCCCGCTAAGTTTTTTGGTTATGTTGCTCTATCTCGGGAGCTGTTCTTTCTTTTATTTCGTGATAGAAGAGATATTAATGCTTTAAATCCAAAATCTTCTACCGTTCTTCCATTTCTTTATTTTCTTCCATATCTCGTTTCGTTGTAGTTTTCATAGAATAGCTGCTAGTCATTTTTTCTCCGGGAGGGACGATAGGTTCATTTCTCTCTTCCCTTAATTTATCCGAGAAATTATTTGCTTTAGCTATCCATTTTTCAGCGAGCTGTATAGAAATACCTGTAAGTTTGGAGATCTCTTTTGGTGCTGAATTCGCAAGTTGATCGATTGTATCTATTCCCCCATCCGTAAGTTCCTTAGCAAAAGCTGCTGTAATACCTTCAATCTGAGTTAAATTTTTCGACATATATAAAAACCTTTGATAAAAATCTGAACATAATTCTATTATATAAATAGGGTTAATTCCTATCTAACCTAACACAATTAAAACGTAGTTGAATTTATAAAAAATTTAAGCTTAAAAGTTATAATCAGTTTCAAATTTAAGCGATTCCACCTAAAGTTTTAGATTAGTTTGATTTTTAATTTTTAGAGAAAACCTATAAAATCTTGTATTGGATAATAGACTATAGGAATATTCATAATCAAATAATATTTTAGTGGTCAAATGAAATATGAAAATAGAAGCAATGCAGGAGAAAAATTAGCCGATGCTATAAAAGAACAATTTCCCGAGCTCATCAGCGATTCCATAATATGTGCTATCCCTCGAGGAGGGGTGCCAGTAGCATATATTGTAGCCGAAAAACTCACCATTCCCTTCAATTTAGTTATCACTAAAAAATTATCACATCCAAATAATCCTGAGGTGGCAATTGGAGCGATCGCGCCAGATGGTACCTATGATCTCAATGAACGAGTACAATTTTATGGCGTCACTGATGATGTCCTAAACGAAATAAAAAATAAAGCTCTTGAAAAAGTCAAAAAAAGAATTAATAAATACACCCAAGAGGGTTTACCAAACGTACAAGGAAAAAATATATTTGTTATAGATGATGGAATTGCTACAGGCTTCACTGCCCTAGTTGCAGGAAAATATCTCAAAAACCAAGGTACGAAAAAAGTAATTCTCGCGATCCCTGTAGCTCCTAAAAAAGGTATATCAAAAGTTAAAGAGGTATTTGATGATGTGGTATGTCCCACCATAAGCGAGTCCTATTCATTCGCCGTTGGGGCCTATTATGAAGACTTCCATCAAAATACCGATGAAGAATTATATGATTATATCGAAAAAGCAAAAAAGAACAATCTGTTTTATACAAACGAGTATTGAATCGATTTTTTAATTGAAAATAAAAATTCAAAAGAACTTCTTTGAATATGCATATCTTAATATAGATATAGATTACCTTTGAAATGAAGACTCTTGCTTCTTTTCTCTAATATCATATTGGATCCAGGATTTGGAAGCTTCAGGGTCCAGTTTCTCTAATTCTTTAAGTGTTAATTCTCGTATTTTAGAGCTCTGGATTTTCGGTAATTCTTCAGTGACTTTATCTGCGACTTCTTCCGCCACCTTTTTCGAAGCACCCGCACTCTTGCAAGCTTCAATAATCTTTTTCTTATCAAAATCGACTACTGATCCATCTTTTTTGATTACTTTTAATTCTACCATTTTTTCGTTCCCCTTTTTTCTATAATATTATAAAGATATAATTCACATTTAAAGCTTTAATCCATTATTCATAAATTTGGGAATGAGAAATTTTACACATTTTTCCCGTCATTCGTCAACTATGCTTGGAGGAATCCCTCAGACGGAAAAAACATTCCCAAGGCTAAACATAGTCTCATCCCCATCTAACATAATACCGCCTCCTGAAGCAATCTCAAAAGCATTATTTATACTTTCAAACACGTTCTCCATCATAAAATCAAATGCTTCTAATAAGGTGTGTAAGTGTCGGGGATTATTGTCGCGTATACATTTTGATATAGCAGGAATTAATTCGGGAATAAAGTCCTGACTCACCATCATTCGCTCGGGATTGACATTTAGTTCCTTCGATTTGGAAAAGGGTGTGATGACGTCCATCTTGGCGAACATTAATCGACAGATAAATATAGATGCTTTAATATCCCTCATTATAAATTTTATACGTTCATTATTATTTAAATGAACCTTAAATGAGAGCGCATTTAGCAAATCGCTATTTTCAATAACATCATCCCTATTCATTAAATTCTTAACCCTCTCGCTCATGCGTTTTGTAGAAAGCATCAGTTTCAAATTCATTTCATTCTTCTCATAATAAAACTTATAAAATTCTTCTATGATATTGGTATCCCTTAGTTCATTGGGAACTAGCTCCTGCATAAATCTTTTGATGACGAGAAATTTTAATTTCAAGCGGTGAAGTGCGAGAAATAAGCAAAGACGTGTCTTAGAATACGCATCCACATTACTCATCCGATATCTCTGTTTAAAATCCCGTTGATACATTACAATCGGTTTCAACTTATTGAGAATTACATTTGTAAAATGGGAAATGATACGCTCAAGTGCATCTATTCCGCTTACGTGATATGCATCTATTAGTTGTTCACTAGTTGGTTGAGTTTCGGGAATATGTTTAATATCATCAAAGTTTTTATTCTCCAATAGCAAGGATGTAAGAATTTCCATTTCTAAGACGGTACGACACGGAATGAATACTTTATTAATCTCGTTTAATATTACATTACTCTCGGGCATAAATTCCTTCTCTAAGTGGTATATGGTTTGTAGGAGATCCAATAAATCATCGGGAAAGTTCATTTTTTATTGAATTTCTCTATGATTAATGTTCAGAAACTCGTTCATATAAATTTTTACTTCCAAATTTGAAAATAATGCTTTCTAAAACTATAAATCTTAAATAAGCGAAAAAATAAAAATAAGAAAGAGAAGTAATAGAACGTTTCTCTAATTGATCGTTTTAGGACTATGTGAATTATTGTTAATTCCGCTGAGTGTGTTATTTTTATTCAGGTGGAGCTAACACGATTTCTATAGAACTCACGTTGTTCGTGGTCCCATCATCAGATTCGAGTTTTTCCGTGCTGATTCGAATATCCTCATAAGTCGTTCCTTTCAGAAATCGATTTTTAAGAATTTCACATACATCGACAGCGTGAGATATAGCTCGACCTCTAGCCTTAACCGTAACTGGCTCATCCTTGTTCAGAATCATCATTGCAGCCATTACGTAATTCATAGTGGGTCTCTTGCCAATGTACACACTGTTCTCATCTTTAGCCATTATATATTGCCTCCTTGTTTGAGTTTGTTTGTTGAATTTGTTTGTTAATTGAGTGTTCCTAACAAAATATATAAGTGTCGAATTTTTTTAAGTTTTTGTAATTCAATCATATCGTTAAAGATAGAGAAGGGGAAGGCAAAATTGAGAAATATTCCAAGAGGATTATTCCGATGCTTTCAGTTCTGATGGAAGATTTCCAAATTAATTTTTCATATGATCCGTTTTTTATTAGAGGAAATCTCACATTCAAATATATAGAATATATAGGTTATTTCTAAAAATTTTGCAAATATTACTTAACTAAGAGTAAAAAATTATAAAGGTGGGAAAATAAATGGGAGATAATAAACATTATCAACAAACGAGCAAAAGACACTCTAACGATACTTCAAGTCAATCAACCCAAGCGACAGCATATAGTTATCGATTTGGATTATTTCTCTTTGTCTTATGCGGTATATTATTGACAATCTTTGCTATGATCTTATTGTAAAGCTATTCATTGTATTTCATTCCACTTTTCTTTCAACTTTTCTCGTGTTAATTCTAGAATATCATGAGCGAATATATTTTTCGGATCGAGCTCTAGAGCTTTTTTAAGAGCTTTAATAGCATCGTCGGTTCGGTCAAGATTATAATAACTAGAGCCCAAATTAATTAACGCATCGACATCACGTGGGTTCAACTCGAGAGCCTTTTTTGCGACCAGAGCGGCTTTTTCATATTTTTTAATATCTATATACACAGAGCTCAATTCGGAATATGAAATTGCCAATTTTGGGTTTAGTTCTGTTGCTTTCTTCAACGATTTAATTGCGTCTGAATAATTACCCGCTTCATAATGCATAAATCCCAAATTATGTCGCATAATGGGATCATCGGGAAATATCTGAATTGCTCTTTCATACGTTTCAATTGCTTTGGATATATCTCCCTCTTGAAAATACAAATATCCTAATTCTTGCCAAGTGATAAGATCATCTGGGTGATTTTCCAAGAATTTTCGTAGCTGATTAATTTTTTCAGTCATATTTTATTACTGAGTATTTAGTTGAATAAATAAGTTGGAATATCAAACCTTATTAAAAAGATAAATTGTTACATATCCTAAGATCACGTCTCTTGTCGGTTTATATGATCTTTCTAATTTTTAATAAAATATTTAGAAAACTTTTAAATAGATTTGATATCAATAATGTAAGTGAGAAGAATAAATTATAACTTAGAATAAAACAGGTATTCTAACATAATTTTTAAGTCTTCTCAACAATTCTTTCCAACCAAACCACAAGAAGTATAGGAAACACCTTCCTAAAAAAATTTCCTATATTTCTTTCTTCTTTTTCTTATAACTCATTTAAATTAACTTTAAAAACGAGAAATGAATTCTTTTACTCGAAAATGAAAGCTGTATGGAAAGGATATTTAGGATTTGGCTTAGTCAATATTCCCGTGGCGTTATATACAGCGGTTGATGATAGTGGTATTAGTTTTCGATTACTCCATAAGAAGGATAATGGACCAATTAATTACAAGCGCGTTTGTTCAGAATGCGAACAAGAGGTTGAATGGGACAATATTGTAAAAGGGTTAGAAGTAGGAAAAGATGAATTTTATGTATTAACGCAAGAGGAAATCGAAGAACTAAAACCAGAATCAGATGACCTTATCGAAATACATGAATTTGTCCCCTCTGAAGAAATTGATCCTCTCTATATTCATAAAAATTATTTTATAGGTCTACAAGAAGGTGCTGAAAGGGCATACACACTTTTCAAGGGGGTTATAGAGTCGCAAGATAAAGTAGCAATAGGTTCGTTTGTGATGCGAGAAAAAAAGTACTTATGTATGGTCAAAAGCTACAAAAAAGGATTATTACTCACATTGCTTAATTATGCGGATGATATAAGGAGTATAGAAAATGTACCTAATATAGACTATGAGCCACCCGAATTGAAAGACAAGGAAATAGAACTTTCCAATCAATTAATCGAAAATATGAGTGCTGATAGGTTTGAACTTTCTAAATATAAGAATACTTTCCAAGAGAACCTCAGAGAGGCCATTAAAAAGAAAGCAAAGGGAGAACGTGTATCTATCCACAAGAAAAAAGCCGAAAAAACCGAGAATTTGATAGAATCGTTAGAGGCCAGTTTAAAGCAAAAATAAGCTGAAATGAACTAAATGCACCTAAAATGAAAAAATGGGAACCGATGCTCTGCCATAAAGGCTCGCAAGATCTTTTAACAAATGATAAATATATTTTTCAACCTAAATTAGATGGCACCAGAGCATTATTTATCGAGGGAAAATTAATAAATCGTCGTGGGAGAAATATTCGTCAGAGATATCCAGAATTTGAAGATCTCAAAATTAAGGAAGGATCTATTGTGGATGGAGAGGTGGTGGTATATAATGAAAAAGGTCTTCCAGATTTTCATCTTCTCCAATCGAGAGAGCAGACTAGCGATAGTTTTAAAATAAACCTTTTAAGTGACAGATACCCCGCCACTTATGTGATATTTGATTGTATAAAATATCGGGGGAATTTGATTATAAATGAACCTTTAGAAATTCGTATGGAATATTTAAAAAAAGTAGCTAAAAAAAGTGATCATCTACAGTTTATCATCTCAACCGAAAATGGGCTTGAGTTATGGAACAGGATAAGGGAGCTCGGACTC
Organism: Promethearchaeota archaeon; assembly: GCA_008080735.1. Classification (GTDB taxonomy): domain Archaea; phylum Asgardarchaeota; class Lokiarchaeia; order Sigyniarchaeales; family SOKP01; genus TEKIR-8. The sequence goes on along the minus strand of SHMW01000025.1, from coordinate 32,884 downwards.
GAAGGAGTTATGGCGAAGAAGAAAGATAGTAGATATCACCCAGGAAAGAGGAGTCGAGCGTGTTTAAAGATTAAAAATCTGAGCACTATTGATTGTATTATTCTCGGTTATACGAAAGGAGAGGGAAAAAGAGAAGAAACATTCGGAGCATTATTACTTGGTGCATATAAAGATGGTGAACTTGTCCAATTGGGGAAGGTTGGAACAGGATGGACCGATCGAGAACTTGAGCGATTGAAACAAAAAATGGATACTCTAATTGTTAAAAAAGAAGAAGAAAAGATTTGGATTGAACATAAATTGGTTTGTGAAGTGGAGTATTTGGAAATGACTAACAATCAAGAATTGAGAGCTCCCAGTTTTCAGCGTCTAAAATTAGACAAGTCTCCAGAGGAATGCATTCTGGATTAAAAAGTGAGCGGATTAGTTATAACATCTTACATAAGGTTTAAAAAGGAAAAGAATCTGTTCAATTGAATATCGTCTACTCGTTTTTGCCCACAATTCGTCAGCCTTTTCCATAATTCATACATCTCTTCTAAATATTTTCTAAAATTTTTCGTAACATTTCCCCCATAATATGAATACTTTCCTGTGTCTTCTCGATAAAGATCCGAAATCTTGTCCTTCCAGCTTTTAAACGCTTTTGTCTCTTCTCCGCCCCATATGGCATTTTTCTCTGTAATTTGTTCAAAGATAAAGATCTCTAACTCTGCATCCTTAATCTCATTGATATTTTTTAGTTGTTTTTTAAAACCATAGTTTTTAAATAATTGAATTATCTCATTACTTTCCAAGGTATCTCCCGATGGATTTATGAAGGTGGGAGTATTGCTGCTGTCAATCATCATCAGAAAATCGAAACATACTAAATTTCTGATATTTATAGGGTCCATGAATTTTGCCATGAGAATAATTGTCTCATTGTTCTTGGTGATATATAAATTATTACTGATAAATTCATTCGATTGATAAATGGAAAGGGTGTTAAAGCCGTTAACTTGCTTCACACGGGCAATATCTTTTTTATTTTGAATTGAAAAATCTTTTACAGCTTCTTTTTTCTTATTTTTATTATTCTTCTCTAATAAAATTACATTATAGGGTAGATCATCCTTGAGAGTAGAAAGAATGAACTGTTCAATAAATTCTTTTATCCGTTCCCAATTGGTTTCTTTTGCTAAGGCAATTAATTCCTTGGGATAGTGTGAGTCCATTCTTATAAAAAGTATAGTGCACGAATATAAAATTCTAAGGATTCCAAAATATTGAAAAGAAGAAATAATAAAAAAAAGATTATGTGAATTTTAAACTTAAAGTCGTTCTACTTTAAATTATTCACGTTCATATACTATTTGGTTCATAAAGAATAAGGATCTTTACAACCTTGCTTATATGTGTTCATATGGGTTTTAGTAAAAGTATCCACCAGACTGTTCTTTCCCGGCAGATTCAATTACTTTAACATTCGCCGCTTGTGGGCCTTTATCTCCTTCGGTGACTTCGTATTCCACGATGTCATTTTCATATAAGGTCTTATATTCATCTCCTTCTCCTTTTATAGCGGAGTAGTGAACAAAAATATCGTGTTCTTGAGACTCATCGTCCTCATATTCCTCAGGGGTAATAAAGCCATAGCCTTTTCGCTTTAAGAGGGAATCTCTTAAAAATTACGATTGTTAAACCACTTGACTTTTCCCTTGGGCATTACTTACTACACTTCACTTCTTAATTTACTTACGTTTTATTACTTTTTATATAAATTGCTTTAAACAGAATTAGACCAATAAAAATTTCTTTTTATTCAGCCCATTCTACCTTATTAAAGAATTAGAACCTATTAAACTTTTTGCTTAACTTAGCAAGGAATTCCCGAAAATCACGCGTTTGAAAAGAAGAACTAGATTTTTTAATAAAAATGTGTCAATTTGCTGAAATATTAAAAATTTGTAAAAAATATTTCATATTATTCTTCTCATTTAATTGAAAAAGATGTGTGGAATTATTCTAATACTATTGAATCATCAAAAATGAAAGTCAAATATCAATAATAATTTTTCTGTATCGCCAAATATCATTAAATTAAAATAGAAATACTTAAAACATATTAGTCTATTCTAATTCTAATTAAAAACGCAAATTGAAATAAAATATAGATATAGAGATTTTTTGACATTAGATTTCCCCCTTAGAAATGACAATTGATAAAAATGAGCATAATAAAGCGATAAAGAAAGAGAATTTTAAAGCGATGTTTGAAGACCTTCCCGTCCCCATTCATTATTGGAAAAAGATTGGAGATGATTTTATCTTTTGGGGGTATAATAGGGCGAATGATGAACTTGCGGGAAATATTTTGGAAGGTTCAGTGGGAAAAAAGGCATCAGTTATCCATAGAGACGAACCTCATCTCCTAGATTTATTAAAGAAATCTTATGAGGAACGTAAGGAATTGTTTTTAGAAACCAGATATCAATTCAGAGGATCTGAGCAAAAAAAATTCTTACGAGCCCATTATAAATTCATCCCCCCTAATTATATAATCGTAGCAACTCAAGATATTACGAAGGAGAAAATCTTCGAGGAAAAACTAAAAGAATTAACAACAACTTTAGAGCAGAAAGTAGAAAAACGGACAAAGGAATTGGACCAAGCAAAGAAAAAGTTTAAGGGGCTATTTATGAGGAGTCCATTTCCTATTATCTTATTTAATAAGGAGGGCATTCTGATAGATTTAAACGAGGCGACAATAGAATTATTTGGAGTTAAAGATAAAGGCAAAATCTCAGAGTATAATTTATTCGATGTTCAGGACGTTTTAGATAAGTTTCGAAAAAAATTGGATCAAGGACAAACATTTAGAACTACGATTAAGTATAATTTAAGAAAATTAAGAGCATCATCATCATACCAACCCAAATTTGACGATGAAATCTTCTTGGATATTCAAATTACACCGTTAAAGCTTAACTCTGAGAGTTCAATTTCGCATTATCTAATGCATTTACAAAATATTACTGAGCAAATAAGAATAAAAAGAAAACTCAGAGAAAAGGAACGAAATTTTAGAGCTATGGCAGAACAAGCCTTAATTGGAATAATTATTATTCAAAACAACAAAATTCAATTTGTAAATGAAATATTTGCTCAAATATTGGGATATGAAAGAGATGAAATACAAAGCTGGAGAATAGAAGATTTCATAGAAGCGATACATCCAGATGATAGGGAAATGATTCTGAACTATGTAAGGAAGCGCCAAGAAGGGATTAATGATATTCCAAACCGTTATGAAACAAGAGCTTTAGCCAAATCGGGTGAAGTTATTTGGGTGGAGAATTTTGCAAAATCCATACGATACGATGGAGAACCCGCCGATTTGGTGTTTATCTCTGACATTTCAAGTCGTAAAAAAGCAGAAAAGGATCTAAAGGAACATCAAGAAGAATTAAATGCATTAATTGAGGACTTAGAGGATAAAGTTGAAGAGAGAACTAGAAAATTCAGAGATTCAGAGAAGAAATATCGAAGCTTATATAATAATGCTATAGAGGGCCTCGCCTTCCATGAGATAATCTATAATTCGAATAATAACCCAGTGGATTATATCATTCGAGATGTGAATCCGGCTTTCGAGCAATTAACTAATAAGAAAAAAAAATATGTAATTAATAGATCAGCCAGCGAAGTTTACGGAATAAGTCCACCCCCACTCCTTGAAACCTATGGTAAAGTCGCGGAGACTCTAAAATCCAAACAGATTGAATATTATTTTTTACCTTTAAAAAAATTCTTTAGAATATCTGTGTTCTCCTTTGAAAAGGGTACATTTGTTACTTTATTCGATGACATCACGGAGAAAAAGAAAGCGGAAAATAAATTAGAACAATCCGAACGCAAATATAAAAGAGCTTATAATCGAGCAAATTTTTATAAAGATTTATTTGCCCATGATATTAATAATTTTCTTCAAAATATTCATTCTGCTTCAGAATTAATTGCGATGGAATTAAGTGATATAAAAGAGAAAGAATATGTTGATGAATGGATAAATATTATGCAAGATCAAATCAATAAGGCGGCAAAACTGATAAATAATGTACAAAAAATCTCCGATTTAGAAGAGTCTGACAAAGTTTTACAAGATGTAGACTTATGTAGAGTTTTGAATAAATCTATAGATTCACTACGCTCTATGTATGAAGGATCTCTTTCAGAGATTATGATAGATTCTTCTGAAGAACAAGTTTGTGTTAAAGCAAATGATCTTTTGGAAGATGTGTTTGATAATTTGCTGATAAATGCAATAAAACATTCCGACCGAGATTTAACCAGAATTAAAATCCAGATTAGTAGAGAAATCTTAAATGATAAAGAATTTGTTAAGCTAAGCTTTATTGATAACGGAAAAGGCATTAAGGACTTGCGAAAAGAGAACATTTTCCAAAAAGGTTATGAGAGGGGAGATGCCAAACAAGGGATGGGCTTAGGTCTCTATCTCGTTGATAAGATTATTAAAAGCTATGGGGGAAAAATCTGGGTTAAAAATCGAGTGAAGGGAGATTATTCCAAAGGGACGAAATTCATTATGCTGATTCCCACCTCTTAAGAGACAAGATATATGATTATGCTTTAGCTTTTACTTTCTATAAGACTAATTAAAAGTTAGATGCCTTAAATAAAATGGAAATAGATAATAGTGAAATTTTACCCGCCATCGGAGTAATACTTATTATGATTTTAATGCTCGGGATTAGTTTTATAAATGATTATACTCACGTGGCGTTGTTTTGCTCCGGAATAGTATTAGGCCTCTCACTATTTATACTTTATCGTGGTTATAAAGAATATAAACGTTCCAGAAATGCGAAAAAATGATGAATACGCTCAGATTTCATATGGAAGTATAAACCTTATAATCAAGATATCTTTAATAGAGTTTTAATCGCATCTAAAATTTATTCCTGCGGTGGATCCATTAATTGTTCGACTCTTCGACGTACCGCATCAATAATAAATTCAGAATGCGATCGATATCCTAATTCTTTATGTATTTCCATAGCTTTTAGTGAGGATTGTACTAAGTCTTCGGGAATCCGCACTGTACGATATGTCGTTATAATTATCCCCTTCCAAAAATATGTATACTTCATTGATAAAATTATTCCCAATTTATATAATTTTAGAGTGTGAAATCTTGACTTGATTTTCCTAAGATTTTTGGGTTCATCTATTGAGGAACAGAATCGACAGAAATTAATCTCTATGAGATGACTGATTTCTCTCGTTTTTTGTTTTTCTGTCACGATTATAATTTTAGTTTAGAAATTCGTCGGTCTCTCTAATTATTTATGCTTGTTCTAAATAATTAATTATATGGCAGAACCAAGTTCTTATTATGATTGGGAAAAAAGAATTATCAAGAAGAGAGGAAGTAAAAAACTAACTGAGCCAACAAATATCGGGATTTCTGAAGAGGAATTTAAAGATCATATGAAACAATGGCGACTTCTGAATTTATGATGATTTAAAAAGAATAGGAAAAAATTAAGAGACATATTTTAGTAAATTAAAAATATTATCATTCTCACTCAAGCTCAATTCAATTGTTTCAATCATAAAATTAATATATTCTTGGAAATCTTGGAATGATATAATAGAACTGGAGTTTAAAACCATTTTTTTTAGTTTTTCTAATTTTGAAAGTGCGTCTTGTAAGTTTTTTATATTTAATTGCGAGCTTGATTCCATAAAACGTTGTTTCAAAATATTAATCTCAAGGTCTAATAACTTTATTAGTTCTTCTTCTAATAATAATCCGGGATTATATGATGGGATTTTAGTTCTATTTGACATTTTTTATTCCCCCCTCTAAAATTTTTTTCTTAGTTAAAACACATTAAAAAGAGAATATAAACTTTTAAGAGTCCAATATTTAGTGAAATTTATAGAATATTTAGGGAGATTTAGTATATATGGTTTTTAATCCAATGGAATAATTAGGAAAAAGATTTCTATAACTTCCTAATAAGTAATAATACATTATTTTGAATTCAATTAATTTATGATCACTTTTTTTCGGTAAATTATCAAAAGTGTTTCTCAAATATACTTATTTTATAATGTTATCTTCGATAGGATTAGTAATTTTAAGCATTTTCATATTTTTTTGTTTAATTATCAAGATTTAAATTCATAGCATCTTAAATAATATTCGAAATTATTATAAATCTTTTTCCTACATCTTCTAAACTTTTAATGATAAAGATTCTCAATATTAAAATATAATCTAATTAGCTTGAGAATCTAATTATATTGAAAAAGAAAAAGATTTTAATATTTGAGATTTATCTTGGAATTTTCCAAGATGCTACACCAATTAATATTGTAAAAACACCTGATAATAAAATCAATAATGCTCCCAGCGGGACGGGAATACCTACTATATCAGTCGTGATGATTGCAGCTCTTACTCCCCAAGCAATTATACCCATTATAATTAATATAATTCCCGAAATAATCCATAGTAAATATAATCTTCCTAAACTCGCACCTTTCTCTTTAAAAGATGCCAATAAGATTAATAAGATACATACGATTATAAAAGCGGCAACCATATACCCTAATATCATATATATTTTAAATGCATCATTGATTTCACTATAAGGAAATACTACAAAATTATTTTCTCTGTAGTAAAAGTTCCATATCCAGAATACCGTAATCTCGGTATCTTTAGTGGGAATAAAAATAATATTCGGAATAATGAGCGCCAAAATGATTAGTACAACTGAGAATAGAGATATTTTCCACGCCCAATTTCTAATTATTTCAAAGCTTATCATTTTTTAAGAAATTTTTTTAATTAATTCTATTGAATATCTATTAATACTTTTGTTAAAATGATATTTAAATGTTATATCTCTTGGTTTATATAATCATTTAATAATGCGCCTATTTTCAAAATTGATTAAAACAAACTACTATAGATAAAAAAAAGATAAATATATTGTTTTTTACTTTATTTTTTACGAATCTTTTTCACAGCAATCAATAACGAGATTATTGATATCAATCCAACTATTAAAAGTGGATATCCGGGGATTCCATTCGGACCTGCACCAAAATTAGGGATAAGATCAGTATAAGTATTTCCTCCAGATTCTGCATAAGATTCCACTAATACTTTCCATTGTGAAATATCTTGAACTGATGAGATTCTACTTGTGACGTTATCTTTAGGGAATGATATATTAATCATATTTCCAGTAATCACTGCAACATCTTGATGCTGGATACTTTGACAAACCATAAGCTTATTAATTTCTCCCTCCACTTCTTCAATAGTTACAAAAAAATCTGAATTAGTTCTAAGATAATATTGGCTGTCTAAGTTGTCAGCTTGATCTCCAGTAATTTCAGCATAAAGATATATAGTTGCATTAAGATCAGAATAATCTCCACCTAATCCTATTAGCATCGTATAATTATTGCCCGTTTCTGAGAAACTTACATTTATTAGATCTAAGGCAGGAATTTGTTCAGAACTGTCTTGAAAACCACTATCTGATATATATAAATCATTAGTATTATCTAATAGTTCATTATCAGCTCCAACAAGTTCCCAAGCGGGATACCCTTCATATGCTTGAACAGGAACAGCTAAGAATAAAATCCCGACAATAGTAAAAAAAGATATAAAGATTGTTATTTTTTTCATTTTTGTAAGATGTGTCATTTAAATCAAAAAGAAAATGATTTATTATACATATTTAACCCTTAACCTATTTAAGATCTCCCTTTTACATTCTTGTAGAGATTAATGGATTAGGATTTTACATAAAGGAGATTTTGAGAATTCTGATCATATAAAGATGTTATTCTATCAATTTTCTATACAGATAAAAATAAGAAGATGAAAATCGATAATTCTTCTATTAAGAATTCCTAAAAGCCGAATTAGAACTTAGCAAAAGGATATAGGATCTAAAAAACAAAACCAAGAGGCTAAGCGAAGATGTATATTTATATCACTCATAATTAAAATATTGTTCTAGCAATTATTTCATCTTGCGCTGCCTTACTTAATTCTGTGAAATAAACACTATAGCCAGCTATTCGGACTACAAGCCCCTGATATTTTTGAGGATGTTCTTGCGCATCACAAAGCGTTTGTTTTCCAATTACATTGAACTGTATTTGGAACCCTCCCTCGGGTTCACAATAAGTCTTAACTAACGGGACAAAAATTTCCCTTTCTAAATTATTCGGATGAAACGCTAAAATAAGGGAATGTCCATTAGTCATAAGTTCATTTTTAAGTTTTTTGACTGAATTCAAGATTGCAGTTGGCCCATTCGTATCTCTCCCATGGGTAGGACCGACTCCGTTGGATAGTGTGTCCCGAGATTTTCTGCCGTCAGCCGAAGCTCCCGTGAAAGTCCCGAAAGCGAGATGGAGTGAGGTCGAGTAAATACCCGGATTATATTTACCTCCACGAAAATTGTCCCATTTGGAAACCTCGCGGCAGAAAAGTTCCGCGACATTGACAGCAATCTGATCTACATAATCAATATCATTACCAAATTTAGGGACTTTATTGATAAAAATCTCCCGCCATTCTTTTCCCGTTTTTCCCTTATAATTGCCCCGATAATTTTTCTTGAGAATTTGAATTAAATCCTCTAATTCCAGTTGCTGCTCTTCAAATACTAATTTTTTAATAACTGCTAAACTATCGGCTGCGGTAGCGAGTCCTATGAGTTGAGGACCCGTAAAATTGTAAACAGACCCACCTTGAGTCACATCTTGAGCATTCTGAATACAATTACTCGTAGTTGCCGAAAGAAAAGGTTGGGGATCGAGTTCTGCTATTGCGCAGTCAAGATAATTCATTGACTTCACCATGTTCTCAATGAAATAAGAAACTTGCTTCTCAAATGCTTTCCATAGATCTTCATATGACTCAATTTTTATATCACTGGAAGCTCCATATTCTTTTCGTGCAAATAAGTCCATACCATTGGTTAATGCCAATTCAAGACATTTCACGATATTCAGTTGATTAGAATTAGTAGACCCGAATGATTTATATGGATGTTGCGGCTCCACACATCCGACAGGAGCATATTCCCTGGCATCTTCCAAGGTAAAACCGCGATTCACGAGTCCGGGGACCATTACTTCATCGTTAAATAGAGCGATGCTAGTACCATTTTTAATAGAGTCGGAAAGAGTCTCTAAAAATCTTTTTGATGTTTTTTGATGAATTCGGGCCGAAAAAGTCGGTTGAACCGTCTGGAGGTGAGTATAAGCTTCGAGTATTTGAAAAGAGAGTTCATTGGTGGCATCTTTACCCGCTCGATCTAATCCTCCTATGGTCAAGTTTTCAGCTATCGGCGGTCCTTCTCCCGCATTAGCTCCTAAGGCAAAAATATAGTTCCATAGACCTGTCAGCTTAATAAAAAAGCATTTGAGCAGAAAATCTACTTCACTTTGATCTAATATCCCATCTTTGAGGTCTTTAGCATAATAGGGATACAAGTCTTGATCCAGTCGCCCCACGCTCACTGCGAATCCACCATCCTCAAGACCGCATATAAGCTGGTTGAAATAGATAAGTTGTAATGCTTCTTTAAAAGTAGTTGGCGGCGCTTCGGCTATATTTTGGCAAATCTCAGATATTTCTTTTAGTTCCTTTTTTCTCTGTGGATCTTCGGTCTCATTCGCCATCGAGAGTGCGTGATGAGATACCCTTTTGACAAATTTTATGACGGCGTCCAATACAATAATTACAGATTGTAAGAAATTACACTTTTTCTCAAACTCTTGTTCATTTTCATTTAAAGATTCTAACCTGTCTTTCGCCATCTGTTTTAAACCATTATAACCATATCTCAACACATTTCGGTGACCGGGAAAGAAATGGCCAATACCATTTGTATATTGGACTTCGACCGTAAAGACCAATTTATCAACTACCTCTCTGAGATCATCATCTAAGGAAGATTTGAACTTCTCGTAAACCGTAATTTCTTCATTCTTCCAATAGGGGATGATATCCTCTTTCAAGAGTTTTTTGTCTTCTTCAGAAAGGTGCAGTTGTTGAATAAACCTGTTTCCATAGGTATCGATGTCTTGTTCTATGGTGTCAATGCGGACTTCGGGATAAAGTGGAGTCCCCACATACTTAGTGGTTCGATTGCCCACGATATATTCATCTTCCCAGATTACTATCGTCATATTAGTTAGAAAATGACTCACAGCTTTGGCAAAACGTATAACTGGCGGTTCTATTTTTGTTTGCTTGTAAGAATCAGTAAACAATTTTGCCCGTTCAATACATATTTCACGAGAATGAGAAACGACTTTTTTCTTCATCCGATCTATTCGTTCCTCGAATAATGGGGGTGCCTTTTGTTCAATTTGCATAATTATCGACTTTAATTTTTCGATGTTGAGAATAAAAATTCTCTCTAATTATCATAATATGAACTAACCCTATTTCAAACTAATGCTATTTGAAAATATAAAAAAATAACGAATTTTAACAATTACTCTAAAACCATAAGAAAAAAAATTACATTTGCCGAAAGGGAAAGCCCCGTGTACGCTGATGTTGAGGAGATGGCTTGAACGATTTTCTTCTAATCTCTTTATTAATTAAGCCTTCTATTCTGCAAAGATACTCATATTCGCTTTTCAAACAAAGAGTAATTGCTACACCACGTTTATTCATCCTGGAAGTTCTCCCAATACGATGGACATAATTTTCTGGATATTTCGGAAGATCATAATTGATGACGTGTGTAATATCTTCGATGTCAAATCCACGAGCAGCCACGTCCGTGGCGACTAATAAATTAATCCTGTCTCGTCGAAAGCGCCGTAAAGTTTCTTCCCGCTGTTTTTGGGTTAAATCACCGGAAATATACCCTACTCTATAGCCTAATCTATCTTTTTTAATTCTATTAAACAACCAATTACCTGTCTTTTTGGTATTTACAAATACTAACGCACTTTCAGGACGCTCGCGCTTGATAATTTTTCGAAAGGTGTTATATTTCTGCTTATAGTGATCGATGAGATAATAGAATTGAAGCGTATTTTCCACACTCATCTCATCTCTGCTTAAGTCAAGATATTTAAAATCACTTTTGGTATATTTTTTGACCAATTCCTTTAACTCATAATCAAGAGTAGCCGAAAATAGCATAAATTGATAATCGCTGTGAATTTGGTCCAGAATATACTTGATATCTGGCAAAAATCCCATATCCAAGAGACGATCGGCTTCATCCAATACCACAAATTGTAAATTATTGAGTTTCAGATGCCTTCGTTTATAAAGATCGATTAATCTTCCCGGTGTTCCCACGATTATATTGACTCCTTGCCTCAATTTATTAATCTGTCTATTAATGGAGGTTCCTCCATAAATTGTCAGAGTTTTCACTTTTTTATTCAAGTCTTTTATAAATTTCTTGACTTGTTTTGCTAGTTCTCGGACGGGTACGATTATCAAGCATTCATTATTGGAGTTTGTCAATCTCTCGATAATTGGAATCAAATAGGCATAGGTCTTACCTGTTCCAGTCTTACTCTGTGCCATAACGTTGTAGCCTTGTAAGATTAATGGAATTGCCTTTTGCTGTACAGGCGTAGGCTTTTCTATATCTAATTCTTTGAGCGCTTCTATATGTTCTTCGCTTATATTCAAATTATTAAAAGTAACTTCTGTCATATTAGTTCATTTCTTAAATTGTCTTCTAAAAAGTTTCATTATTAGAAAAAGGTAAATTTCATCAAATTCTACTAAATTTTATAAATTTTATTAAAATTGTATATTCTTCTAACACTTTACACTTTAATCTCTTCTTAAGTTCTATAAATATTCAAAACCTTTAAATTCTCGGAATTTTAAATATAAGATTTCCAAGATATAAGAAATTGGAATAGTAAAGTGTAAACCCATCTCTAATTAGGAAATGGAAGGGATTTTATATAATAAAAATCAATATAATACTGACTTTTCATTAGTGATAAATACTTTTTATAAACATAGATTTACAATAAAAACTCGATTATTATGTTTGAAAAATATACAAAATGGATTGAAGAACATCGAGAGCAATTTATTGAAGTCTCCGATACTATATGGAGATATGCAGAAACGGGATTAGAGGAGTATAAATCAGCGGAATTATTAATTAAGACTCTAAAAGAAGATGGCTTTACAGTCCGAGAGGGGGTTGCAGATATGCCTACAGCATTTGTTGCTTCCTACGGAGATAGATCTCCAACAATCGCAATCTTAGGTGAGTATGATGCACTCCCCGGCCTAAGCCAGAAGGCTGTGCCCGAAAGAAAACCATTGGAGGAAGGGGCTCCTGGACACGGGTGCGGACATAATCTTTTAGGAACCGGGTCTTTGGCTGCGGTGATGGCGGTTAAAGAGGCAATTGAAAATGGAGAGGTGAAAGGGACAATCCGTTATTATGGTTGTCCAGCCGAAGAGACTTTTAATTCTAAGGGATATATGGTCAACGCGGGCTTTTTTGAGGATGTGGATATTTCCCTCACATGGCATCCAGGTTTCTTAAATATGCTCAATGCGATGTCAGCATTGGCAGTGAATTCTGTACTTTTCAAGTTTCATGGGAAAACAGCGCATGCCGCTGGTGATCCGCAAAACGGAAGGAGTGCTTTAGATGCGGTTGAGCTAATGAATATAGGAGTTAATTATATGCGAGAACATATGATAAGCGACGCAAGAATTCATTATGTAATCACCAATGGCGGAATGGCGCCCAATGTCGTCCCAGATGAAGCGGAAGTCTGGTATTTCGTCCGTTCTCCAAAACGTCATCAAGTAGATTCTCTATATGAACGTGTGGTAAAGATTGCGAAAGGAGCTACCCTAATGACAGAAACAGAGTTGGAAATCGATTTTTTAAGTGGAACTTATAATACGGAATATAATAAAGTAGTTCAAGAGGTCGTAAACTCGAAACTAAACGAAATTGGGGCGCCGCCTTTCAAAGCTAAAGAAAAACAATTCGCACGAGAACTTCTCAAAACGGTTCCGTCCGACACGGTTGAAGGATATATGAAATTAGTTCCTCCCTCTCTTTTGGACTTAGCGAAAGCTGTTCTGAGTCAACCACTTAATAAAATCATAATACCGCCATTAGGAGAGGGCCAATCATTGCCAGGTTCAACGGATGTTGCCGATGTCTCCTGGGTTACACCATTGGCAGAGTTTATGATAGCATGTGAAGTTATGGGTTCACCTGGTCATTCCTGGCAAAATGTAGCCACCAGTGGGATGAGCATCGGACATAAAGGGATGTTAACCGCAGCAAAAATTTTGACTCTATCTGCCCTTGAATTTATGAATAAACCTGAATTAGTAGAAAAAGCATGGAAACAATTCGAGAAAGACCACAAGGACGAATCTTACACATCCCCCTTCCCAGAAGGGCTAAAACCTCCTTATCACCGAATAAAAGATAAAAAGTTTATAGCTGAATAATTTTATTATCTCATTTTCTTTTCTTCTCATCGGTAAAAATTATAATTGATAGTATAGGTTTACTCGATTTTGAAAATTAGCTCCTCTACAGATATTTTGGGAACATGCATTAGCCCATTCTCATCTTTCCAATATTTATAGGACCCCTTAAATGGTTCGATCTTGGATTTTTCATCTGGGTAACCTAAACTAATTACATGAGTGATTTCATATTTTTCTGGGATGGAAAATTCAATCCTAAGCTTATCCCGTTCAATAGAGCCCATCCAACATGCACCTAAACCTTCATCTGTCGCTCCGAGTAATATATTTTGAACCGCAGCACCAATATCATATTTCGCTCCTTTTTTAATCTCAGTATCGTTCAGGACTATGACATAGGCTGTAGGACGGCGTTCACTTTCAGGAGCCCTCTCACTTTCGGGAAGATTCGCTGCCCATCGTACTAATGGAAAGATCTTTTGACATACATCAGAATCTTTCACGATAATATAACGCAAACTTTGTACATTTGCGGCAGATGGGGCTAATCGGGCATACTCGATTAGAGACTTTAATGTATCAATCGAAATTGAGTCTTGTTTAAATCTTCGAATAGTACGTCGTTTCTTCACAAGTTCTTTAAATTCCATATTCTTTCACATTATAGTTTAGATATAATCAATGAATCATCCTATTTGAATTAGAATGGGTAAGGAATGAATAAATCTTTCTTACGAGCCTTTTACTGATTTTATGATTTCGCGAGTGATCTTAAGAAACAATTGATTAACATTCTCACCTGTAAGTGCAGATGTTTCAAGATAAAAAAGATCTAATTCATCTGCAAATTGAGACGCTTCATTATAAGACACTTCCCTCTGGTCTTCTAAATCGGATTTATTTCCGATGAGTGCCCCGATGAGAGGTTTTTGCTGAAGCATATTTTTTTTAATATCATTGTGCCAGTCCTCAATATGTTCGAAGCTTTCCGCATTTGTTAAATCAAAAATAAGTAAGGTTGCCTCCATTCCTTGGTAAAAATGAACACGCATTCTTTCAAACTTGCTCTGACCTGCAATATCCCATAGAACCAACTGGACTAAATGATTATTTATTTTTATTGCTTTCTCCGAGATATTTACTCCTAAGGTGGGCAAATAAGTCCTTGTAAAAGCATTATCAGTAAACCTCAGAATTGTAGAGGTCTTTCCTACCCTTGCATCCCCACATACAACAATTTTGAATTTAAAATCTATTGCCTCAGGCCGAATTTCATCAACAAGAGGAAACGCATCCGATTCTTTCTTAATAAGTTCTTTGTCTTTCAGATCTCTTAGAACATATTTAATATTTCTTCGAAGATCCAACACTTCTTTTTGGGTTTGCTCATCTGGCGCCTTTTTGACTTCTAATTCAATTATTCTTTGAGCAGTATCTTCAAAAACATCTTCAAGATATTGTTTTGCTTTATAGAAAATGACATCATCAGATTCGTGGAATAATAACACGAGTGTGGCTTCTCCAATACCTCCTCGTCTGCTTTCATCTTCCCATTTCAAAAACTTCAGCATAGCCTTTAAATTTCTAGAGGGAATCGGAATTGTGGTAAGTTTTTTAGGGATATAACTTTCCTCTCCCGTTAATAACGAGACTGCTTTAATACCGCAGAGCATTCTTAGTTGCTCATCTAATTCATCTGGTACCCAGATTTTAGGATTCGTCCCATGAACATCATGGAATATTATATAGACGAGACCCTTTATCAACCCTTCAATCATGTTCTATTTGCTCGCTACGGTATAAATGGTAATATTGTATTACTATCTTCATAATTTTAATGCAAGTTTGACCTCGCTCAATTCATATAAACCCTTATTCAAAAATAAAGTTTGTTTAATCTCTATAGAATTGTTCTTACATCAACTTAATGGTAATAAAATTATTTATATTTTAGTGTTTTTAAGAACTATATTATAATTTAAAGGATATTAAGGTTTACTAGTAATATGTATAGGAATAATGGGAAAGGGGGGATTTATTCTCCGTTTTCGAAATGAAAATTAGCTTGAACCCCCGGTCTCTTGGTTCCGAACCAAGATTTATGCCATAAAGATATTATTTCTTTAAGAATCATACCAAGCTAGACTACCTTCCCATAGTTAAAAAACTCAATAATTGAGTAATTATTTCCAGTTAATCTTGTATATTTTCGAGAAGTGATAAGATACGATATACCGATGTTCGTACATGGAATGGAATATTAGGATCTTGACTGAGATCGTCAACCATATAGATAACATTACTGGAAATGACCCCCGGAGTCTCATTTTCATTATGAAGCGCATCGATAGCCCTTTGCGCGACTCGCTTTATATTTCGCGGCACCGATCGGTCCTTCATCATCCCGTTCAATAATTTTTCAACATTTTCAAAAGCTTCTTTTACTTCTTCCGTAAATTCCTTTCCCGTAGACATTGTAAAATCCCTTTAAAATTAGATTTAAAATAGAGTATATAAACTGTCTTATTAGACAAATTAAAAATGAAATATAATTTTTTCCATTTGTATTTGATAATTAAGAAAAATTTGACTATCTCAGATGGAAAGAGAAGCAAATATAATGAAAGAAAGAAATATACAAGATAAAATTAGAAGATCCCAAATTTACGGATAGTCCGTTTTAACTGGGGTATTTTTTCTTTAAATTCTTTAATCTGAGTATTATATTTGGAAAATAATTCACCGAAATCCACTGCGCCATTGTTAATTTCCTTTACAAAATTGTAGGTTATGCTTTGAATATCGGAAAATATTCTATCGTATTCTTCTGAGGCTTTGACAAGGTTATCTTCGACATGTCTCCGTTGTTTCCTAACGAGATTACGTACTCTTCCACGAGGGACGCGAATCCGTTCGATTAAATCATCGCATTTAGCCAGAAATTCATATGCTTGTTCTTTATCATTATCATGCAATTGGTCTTCAATAATCTCTGTTCTCCATGTATTAATACGACCTCGTGCGAAGGTATCAAAATTTAGAGAGATGGAGTCAATTTCTTCTTGAACCAAAAAGCGCAGAAAATCCGGATAATCGCTTGGCGCTTGACCACAAATACCTACTTTCTTTCCATGTTGATGGGCTGTTTGGATGAGTTGAGAAATAGCTCGTTTTAATGCTTCACTATTAGCGGTATATAAGAACTGTTCGGATAATGGGATTAGTTTTTCGTTATCACGTCCAACTCCATAGGTCAATTGGGTGAGGTCGTTACTTCCAATTGAGAATCCATCAAAATATTGGCAAAAGATATCGGCGCAGAAGATATTCGAAGGAATCTCTGCCATACAATAGATTTTTAAATTATTTTCTCCTCTCACTAATGCTTCGGTTTTCATTATTTCTATAATACGGCTTGCCTCTTCGGGTGAACGTACGAATGGCAACATAGGAATGATATTGGTCAACCCCCATTGGCGGGCACGTTTTATTGCCCGTAACTCTAAAATGAAGGCATTTTGAAATTCTTCATGGACATACCGAGAGCACCCTCGAAAACCCATCATGGGGTTTGCCTCTTCTCCTTCATAAATCCATCCTCCAATTAAATTCGCATACTCATTTGTCTTAAAATCGGAGAGACGGACAATACACGGTGCGATGGAACCATCAGGCAATTCTTTCCAGACTCCCGCGGCTATCGTGGCGATTCCCTCAGCGAGTTTTTCCACATAAAATTCTTCCTTATCTTCATATCCATAGGTGAGCTTCTCAATTTCATCTAAGGTCTTTTTTAACTTCTTAATTTCCTCATTAAATGAGTCTTTCGGATGAAGCTCACTCTTTTTGATTCGCTCAATTTTTTTTCTCTGGTCTAATAAAATGTCATACCGCATCAATAGAGTATCATAATTTAATAAGGCATTTGGATGAATCTGAATCTCATCATTGATAATAAATTCAAGCCTCGCAAGTCCCGTGCCATCGGGATATTTTCCCGCAGAGAGCGCTCCTTTAGGAATTCCTAAATTGACTAACACTTGGGTGTTTGTATGTGGTAATTGTGCGAATTCGATAGTATCGAAATCATATTCTACCTCTTTAGCCCATATTCTAGGTTCTCCTTCACTGCAATCGATAGTCAAGCTTCCTAATTCTTGATCTCTTTGACGTTCTTTGAGACTTTCAACAATATTATCCGCGCCCACAATTCCCGCAATATTCAGCTCTCGTGATACAATCGCAGCATGGCATGTGGGACCGCCACGTTCTGTGATAACACCACCTAAATTTTGCATATATGAAGTCCAATCTGGATTTGTTTCTTCTGTTACTAAGACATCTCCGTCTTCTAAAAGATGCGCTTCATTAATCGATTCAATTATTTTTAATTTTCCATAACCTATACGTCTTCCTATTGCTGTTCCTGAGTTCTCTATGAGCATTCCCTCTTTTATTAATTCGTCGGGATCTTCAATAAGATAAAATATCTCTTCTTTATCTCCTTTTTGACTATGTACAGTTTCAGGTCTTGCTTGCACAATATAAATCTTATCATTATTCCCTAAAGCCCATTCGATATCCATCCGTTTTCCATAATGGTCTCTAATCTTTTTAGCATACTCTGCTAAAGTGAGGACTTGATCTTCGGTTAAACAGTATTCTTTTTGTTGCTCCTCTGGAACTGAAATGGTGATGGTTCCTTGTTTATTTTCATCAAATTGCATCATTTGCATTTTCTTGGCTAAGGTTTTACTAATAATTCGCATGCGATCTGGGCTATGCTTAAATACGATAAATTCATCTCCTTTCTCAACTCCTTGGACGATAAGCTCTCCCAATCCCCAAGTACCACGAATAATAATTACATTTGGATTTCCGGAATCTGGATCTTCTGTAAACATTACACCAGAAGCTTTTACCCCGCCCCTGCCTCCTGCCATTTCTTGTACACCCACGCTCAATTTCACGGAAAAATGGTCAAATCCCGCCCGTTCTCTATATGCTGTTGCGCGAGTAGTAAAAACGGACGCCATATCTTTTAAAATATAATCAACTATTTCCTTTTCTCCGCTAATATTCAAGTGGGTATCTTGTTGTCCAGCAAAAGATGCATCGGGTAAGTCCTCCGCGGTAGCAGAGCTACGGACTGCGAATGTAGTATCGTTTCCAATCCGATCTAATAAATTCCGATACGCATCTATGATCTCATCTCGTAATGAATCGGGCATCTGTGCTTGCTCAATATGTGTCCTAATATTTGCGCAGATTTTATCAACTGTTTTGATGGACTTAATATCTTCTTTACGTAATTCTTCAGAGATTTTAGTGATTTGTCTCTTGATATACTCTTTAAGGGAAATGAGCTCTCCTTCATATAAAATATCATTACTTTCTAATACATAATCGAAGGCATTTGCCATCACAGCAAAACCCAAAGGTACAGGAATATTGAAGGACAACAATTCTCCCAATGATGCATTTTTTCCACCAACACTCTCGACATCATTAGCGCGTAGATCATCGAAAAATTTAATATATCTGTAGCTATTTTGCGATGCCATATTAATCAATTCAGATATTGTTTAATTTAAAATTTTTTGTTCTTTAATATTTAATTAAACGTTTTAAAAAAAAGTAAGCATTAAACTAAACAATTTAAAAAGAGATATTTAATAAACCTATAAAATATCTATTTAAAGAAGCAATAAAGGCATTCAAGGTGTTTAGAAAAAAGATTTTTTGTTTTTCTATTATGATTTTGAATTAAGTTCTTTATTTTTGCTTGAAATATCCCACAATTCGGTTTTTACTTTGGAATTTATTTAATTCCACGAGAATTCCCTTAAGTCCGCTTCCATCATGAAACAATGGTTTATCAAAATGCAGTTTTACGGTTCCAATATTTCCGGGTTTTATACTATTTCCTTCTATAAATTTTAGCGGTGATAATTTTAAATCCACTAAGGCGTGATATTGTTTTTCTTCTCCTGGGGTGATTTGTCCATTTTTGGGTTTATAATATTCATTGATATACACCTCAGCTTCAATATTCTTCTCTCTTATAAAGATATTGGGACTTGCTAATAAATTTTCTCGACTTATCTCACTCGGTTTAATACCTTTAAGTGCTAACCCGACTCTATCATTAATATATGCGATATTGAAATTTCTATCTTGTTTTTGTATATTTTTAATGAGAACTTTCTTAGCTGAGCCATTATATCCTACGATTTCAAGCATTTGCCCCTTTTTAAGTGTTCCCCCCTTGATTAATGCCAAAGCAACTGTTCCAATACCTTTAACAGGAAAGATATGATCAATTAAAATTTTAGTATAGGAATGATTGAACTGAGTTTTATGATCAATAAAAAACTCCAACCCTATCTCAATTATTTTTTTTTTCAAAATCTCAAGATCTTCTCTCTTTTGTATGGTAATAATTTCAGTTTGTTTCAAACTTGTATTATCTATGATGTTTCTAATTTTTTTTGATATATCGGGGATTTTCCATTCATTATTTTTTATGTTATCCAAAATAATAACAGATTTCTTATGATATACACGATTAAATTGGTCCATAGCAACTAAAATTTCACCCACAATAGAATTGAGTCCAGTTATTAAATCAATTACTAATACATAGATATCCGTCATTATAAGTGTCTGTAATAGCGATTTTATCTTTTCTGGATAATCTATCGGTGTAACAGCGCAAAAGATATATCCTAAGGTTTCGTCCAACCGATTAAAAAAGTGTAAATCGGATCGAGTACCTGGAGCACCGAATGCTTTTCCAATCAATATATTCAGATCTTGATTTTCCCCTAAAATTCCCACATTAAAGCTTTTTTCAGAACTCATAGTCATATAAGGTTTAAAACTTCACATACCAATTATATTTTATTCTTTCAATTCTCTAATTTTTTAAAATAAAAATCTAGGTCATTATTTATCCGGGTCTTTAATAT
>SHMW01000025.1:0-12387 GCA_008080735.1 Promethearchaeota archaeon | reverse complement strand
TTATACATTGTAGATCTTAGACATACTATCACTTATAGATTTAATTTCTAATTTTAAAAGCTATTTATGAGTGAGTTCAAGCTGATAGGTTTTTTAACTGAAAAACAAGTAGGTTCCTTCTTTATTTTTTCATATCTTATTTCTTGGCTT
Source organism: Promethearchaeota archaeon (assembly GCA_008080735.1). Classification (GTDB taxonomy): domain Archaea; phylum Asgardarchaeota; class Lokiarchaeia; order Sigyniarchaeales; family SOKP01; genus TEKIR-8. The sequence continues at coordinate 12,237 of SHMW01000025.1, read as the reverse complement.
GGGTTTCTTCCTTCATTACTTGGATATGAAGGCATAATCTCGCAAATAACCTTATTTATAGCTCAATTTGGACCCGCTTTAGCAGCAGTGTTCATCATTCAACTCACAGATAAGTCCTTTAAAGAATGGATAAAACAAATAATTCATTGGCATGTTCCTATACGATGGTGGATTGCCACCCTGACGGTACCTATTCTTATTTTTGGAACGACTAGTGTATTTTTCGCTATGTTTGTGTATCAATTAAAAATTTCGATGTTAATTAATTCTTTATTATCTTATTTCCCTACCTTACTATTTTCGACCCTATTAGCGGGCTTAGGAGAAGAACCAAGTTGGCGGGGTTATGCTCTCCCTAGATTACAAAAAAAATATGGACCATTTCGCGCCACTTTATTATTAGGTTTTATATGGGCACTTTGGCATATTCCAGTTTTCTTTATTGACCCACGTTCTTCTCATAGTATAACAAATCCGTGGCTAATAGCTTGGATGATTTTTTTGACCGCTATAGGAATCATACTATACTCTTTCTTTTATACTTGGATATATAATAAAACTCAAAGTATCCTCTTAATGATGATTTTGCATGGAGGTTTTAACACCTCAACGACATATTTAGTTCCATTTGATAATGAAATTGTATTTGGTCCTAGTTATATCACTCTTTTAACGGTACAAATAACTATCATATTTTTAGGGACTATTATTATTCTTTTCATAACGGGCGGTAAATTAGGATATAAGCCAGATATTAAAACCAATCATAAAAATCATAAAAATATCGGAAAAAAGTAATTTAATAAATTTTCTACTGACCTAATATGCACGATTTATTACTAATGGTATTTCAAAAATTCTAAAAAATATGTCTACTCTATCTACCACGTTAAATAATTCATAATACTCAAGATTTAATATAATCAAGCAACATAGATCATAAAATGGTTTTGTAAATTCAAAATGAGTAAATTTGCAACCCCCTCTGGTACTTCCGAATATAAAAATTTGATGAATAGAGAGAAAAATATCCCAGCGGATCATTTTCGTAGGTTTGAAGACCTTGAGTTAAGTAGTCTTGGAATGGGTACATATTTGGGGAAACCAACTGATTATATTGATGAATTAGTAATAAACGCAGTAAGTAAATCTATTAGAAATGGAATAAACGTTATCGATACAGCTATAAATTATCGTCATCAAAAAGCAGAACGATCTATTGGAAAGGCTCTAGAAAAACTCAATAATATCGGATTTACAAGGGACCAAGTTTTCATCAGCACGAAAAACGGTTATATCCCAGGAGATGCTGATGAGAGGCTGAATAGCAATGAATATCTTGATAATGTAATACTCAAAAAAGGCTTAGCTACCAGAGAAGAGATCATCAATTATAACTGTACAACCATCCCTTATCTAAGCCATCAATTACATCAAAGCTTAAAGAACTTAGGCATATCGACTATAGATTTGCTTTATCTCCATAATGTTGCAGAATCGCAAAAAGAAACACTAGGGAATACTCAATTCTATGAAATGCTGGAAAAATGCTTTACGTTTTTAGAAAAGAAAATTGATGAGCAAAAAATTCGATTCTATGGGATGGCTACATGGACTTGCTTTAGGGTCGAGAAGTCTTCTCCATCATATGTCAACTTAAAAAGGATTATGAGTATTTCTGAAAACGCAGCAAAAAATGTGGGTCATAAAAGTTCGGGGTTCAAATTTATAATGCTACCATATAACATCGCCATGCAAGAGGCTGCGAATCTACACAATCAAGATGGAAAAACCTTTTTCCAAAAAGCGAGAGAATTTAACTTAGGAATTTTTACGGCTGTTCCGCTTTTGCAAGGTAAATTAATGAGATCCAGAGAAATAAAAAAACTCCAAGTAAAATGGGATTTGAAATCACCAGCTCACGCCGCAATTCAGTACGTTAGATCGTTCGGTATGCCATTAATTGCTCCATTAGTTGGTCAGAAACAACCAGAACATGTGGAGCAAAATTTGGAAATTGTAAAGAAACCTCCGCTAAATAATATTAACGAATAGAAAAAAGATTTTCTACTAAACCATTTATCCAACAAGGCATTATATTTTTTCTTATAATAATAAATAAAAACCAATGATGATATCAAGGCATAAATTGTATATGCTTTAGTAAATTTAGTCGATAAGAATAGAATTAATCCCACCATTTCATTCTACCGACTGAATGAATCTTATCTATTGAAAAATGCTAAATAGAATAGGAATCCCAATAATAGATATTTTCTACTTATTTTGATTTTTTTATGAAATCTCAAAAAGCAATGAAAAATAGAAATTTGGAAACGACAAATAACGAACCTAATTAAATTTTCTTTAATTTTTATTCTCCCATACTTTACTCCCCAAGATTAGTCTTTATGATTTATTTATATGGAAGAAAAAAATAAGATGAAATAAAAAATTAAGCTATTGAAAATTAGATTATTATCTCGACTGTTTTACTAGTATCTTCTTTAAAATTTAGGAATATGGATAATAATTTGCCTTCTCCATAATTCCAGTATTCCCCAATGGATTTTGTAAAATCTAATGGATGATCGTTGAGATATATTTTTTCGGGTTTGCGCTCAGAATATAAAAGAATTTTTAATTTGGCGCCTTTTACGTCTTTCACAACGAATTTTAATGAGTTAGGATTTGAATTTAGATCCACAATCTGTTTTTTAGAACATGGAATGAATTTATCCACAGCGCCTATAAATGATATTCCGTTTTCGAGTATTGGATTTAGAATGTAATACTTATATCCATATTTCTCCAATTTCCCAATGTTGATTGCTTGCTCTCTATTTACTTTTTCTATTTTTTGGGCAAAATAATCGTAGAGAATGTAATTATCCCAATTATATCCTAATTCTTCTGGGGTAATATATGTTTCTTTTACTCTATTGGGCCAAATATTAGTAATCAAAATAAATCGCCAGATTAATTCTTCACGTTTAATATACGTATCACAGATATAGTATTTTTTATGAGGTTTGAACATTAAATCATTAGCAGTCAAAGCCTTATCAGGTTTCAATAGCAACCCATCATCACGACATGTCTTTTTCAAAAGCTGCCAATTTACATGCTCTTTCTTATCCCCTGGACAAATGGGGCCGGCGTTCAGATTTTGATAAAGACATTTTAATATGGGGCTCTTTTCACCAAAAGGACGCATTGATATTCCTTCCATAGATCGAGATCGGAAGACATCTGGATGGGATATCAACCCAACCGAATGAATCAATATATTAGTTTGTGTAGAATGGACATATCTATATGTCAAGGGCCATCGATGATTATAATCTCCAGAGCATCGCGTAATTGTAATATTCGGATGCTTAATACTATATAGAGTAATACCCGGGGTTTCCATGCAGTAAAACACGTCAATTTTATTATTTTTCGCAGCGACAGCCATACTATTCAACCAGCGCTCTATCGCATTTATATCTTCTCTTAAATAAGGAATACTATTTATCTGATTATTCATCCAATCTTGTTCATATACCACGATACCACTTTCTTGGGCATGCTGCATTAACCACTCCCAAAAATCTAAATTTAATGGACACGCATGATTTTTATAAGTGATAAAATCATATTCATCTAAATAAGGAGATCGAGAATCCCATCGTCGGTTATGGGCTGTTATGGGTGTCTGAAATCGTTCTTCATAAAAAGTCTTAAGGTCGGTGGAGAAGTTTTCCGGATCGGTTTCCCATCGCAATGTATTGCCATATAAGCCGCCACCCATAAGACGTACGATTGGTCGAAAAATCGTTGTAAATGCTTTATTTGTATGTTTTAAATACCACCACGAATCGAAGTTGAAATAACGAATTGGGATATCTTCCTTTTTTAAGTAATCTTTAATTGCAACGAGCGTATCTTCATAGTTTAATCCTTTCTCTGTTTTGTAATAATAATATGCTCCATTGTCTGTCCAGTAGCCTAAATGTGAGCAGACAATATCAGCATAGAGGTCTTTTCTCTCTGAATTATGGTATCTTAAAAGAAGATTACCAACTTCTTCCATTGGGTCATTAATTCCTTTTCCAAAGTAGAGAATGAATTTTTGCGAAAAATTTTCTGGTAAGGAGGTTATTTCTCCTTGAATTCCGCAGTTTATCCTCCCCTCTTTATCTTCCGAAATCATCGTATTCAAAAAGCCATCTAAGGGACATATAATCATACAATTCAACTCATTATCGTATAAAACCACTGGCGCAGAGGTAGGATTTAATTTCCGGGAAGGTGGACAAAAGATGGCTTCTCTATAGGTGAATATCCTTTTGTTTGGGCTGTCGTTGTAAAATGAGGGAAAACTGACTATAAGATCTTCGAATTTGCCTGTGGTGGTATCTGAAAGACCATCTGGAAAAGTCAATTCAAAAATCACATAATTCTGATTGCGATATTGTTTAATTGAAGCTATTATTTGCACATTATGGTCTGCGAGTTCATATTCCAAAATAGTTTTTTCAAAATTTCCCAGTACATCATCCGATTCTTCTCGTGAACTTTTTATAAGATTTAATAGCCTTGTTTTTTTGCTCAATCTTCTCGAATTTGAATAATAATAACCTTTTGAGTGAAACTTTATTATTCCATCCGATAAATTGCGATTATTTCCAAAAGATATTTGAAAAATACCATTATTTGGATTGATAGAGAGCTTAGGTGTGTTAATTTGCTCTGAGAAAATCTTTTCTTTTTTTTTAAAATCACGGGAATTGTAAATATAACTTGCATTAAAAAATGGCGATACAAACTTTTTGAATATCCACGGTAATGTAAGATATACAAAGAGGCAGAGTAAAGCAAACGCAATAATGGACCATAAAATAATTCCTAGTACTAAATTCATTTTTTTTCAGATATATTCAGTAATTAAGATTATTAATATAATCTAAGTAGAGAATGTAAAAAGACTTTTTTCCTATTGATTGAATTTACGAATGACTTAAAAAATTAAAAGAGTTAGTATAAATTCTTTCCACGATTCAATGCTGTAATGAAAAACCTCGAATTACTTGTCAAATCTCTTTAAAAACGATTCAGAAAGCCCTCGACTCTGCATAGCTTCAAATCGTTCCAGTTTTCTGGAAGGAGAGTTATGAAACGCATTATTAATTGCTTTAAGAAACTCTAGTCCATCGCCCGTAATGTTATATACACCATAATCAATCTTCTCGATAAGATTTGTTTCTAGTAATTGAGTTAAATGATTGGATACAGCCGTCTTTTTCAAATCTAATGATTCCACAATAAAAGAGTAAGATTTTGGTTTATCAAGTAGTAAAACAAGAATTTCCAAACGATTTTCATTCCCCAAACATTTTTGAATTTCAGTTATTTCCTTTAATGATTGATTTAAGGAGGAAATAAGATCCTCATTATCATCTTTTAAGTTCATTTCAAGATTCCTCCTTCTTTTTTATGGGGATATACCAATCCATTAAGTTATTTTCTTCCCATCTTTTTGGGGAATATGTTTGCATTATATAGGGGTATGATTGAGTGTAATCAGATTCAGGAAGCCATTCTCTGAAAACCCATTCTGTTTCTGAGCTTTTATACTCAGTATTAAAAAAAAGATATTCCGTTTTGGGCAAAATTTTACTATAGAATTCAATTGGAAAATAATCGAAATTTATAACCTCTAAACCAACGAAAATATCAAACTTTCGGTCTTTATCGTAATCTTGTGGTTCAATATGAATTTCAAATCCAACCTCATCTCCAGCTCGAATTGAATCAAGAAATTCTTTATATTTTTTATATAATTTTATATAACGATTCCATGTGTTTCCTATCTCGTTTTTCTCGCTCCATGGCTCGTGAGTATGGAAGGGTTTTCCATAAAAAACCACCCCAAGAAATTTAAATATCTTCTTCTCGGTTATTTTTAATTCCATGATTAGATCCGAACATCTTAATTTTCTTAATTTAAATATATTTTTCATCATATATAAGAGTGTTCACTTTTTCTAGAGATAAATTCATTCAACTTAAATATGAGACTTGATTTTTTAAGTCACAGAAATAAAATTGAAAATGAAAAAAAATGCAGACAACAGAAGGATATAAAATAAAAGCAATCGGAACCATTAGGGTAGAGGGTGAGGATCCAATGAACGCGGAATATTTTTTGGATATCTCGGAACAATATCGAAAAGCCTTAAAGGAACTCGATAAATTTAGTCATGTTATGGTATTTTGGTGGGCACATGAAAATGATACGGAAAAGATGAGAAATTCTACAAAATTCCTCACCACCATACCCCCATATGGAGATAATTTACCAGAAACAGGGATCTTTGCCACTAGAGCGGAATATCGTCCAAATCCCATCGCATTAACTACTACCAATATTTTAGCTGTGGATGAAGAAAACGGTATTATTAAAGTTGGAGGAATTGACGCCTTTAATGGAACTCCGATTATCGACTTAAAGGCGTATTTTCCAATCTGCGATAGAATACGAGATTGTCACATTGCTCCTTGGCTTGAAGGATGGCCTGAATGGCAAGAAGATGGAATTAAATGGTGGGCAGAGCAAGGATTTTTCGAGGAATTTGAGGAATGAATAAGTGGAAACATATAAATTCGATAATATAAATTAGAATTACTTCAATTTTTTTCTTAAACTAATGATAAATGTAAATTATAAATAAAAAAATTAAAAAAGTATAAAGATAAAACATGTGTGCAAAAATTATAGAAGTTAATGAAGAAAATATTGACGAATGTGGTCTATTTTGTCGTAAATCCTATATGAGAGAAGAGGGGAACAAAAAGAAGGTAAACTGGCTGAAGCAACAATTTGACAATGGATTAAAATATCAACTTCTCCTTGTCCAAGAAAGAGGAAAAGAAACATCCCGAGGATTTATCGAATATATTCCTGGAGAATTCGCATGGCGGGGGATCTCTGCGGAGGGCTGGATGACTATAATCTGTTTATGGGTAACAGGAAAAGCAAAAGAAAAAGGGCACGGGACCAACTTATTAAAAAAAGCTATAGAGGAGGCAAAAAGGGAAAATATGTATGGCGTAGTCAGTATGACCGCAGATAAACAAGGATGGCTCCCACGTCCTAGTATATATGAAAAGAATGGTTTTGAGAAAGTAGATGAATATGAACCATACTTTAGTTTGTATGCTTTAAGATTCTCTGGGAATGCGCCGACTCCTAAATTTAACGATAATTTCGAAGAAAACCTAAACCAATATGGAGAAGGGATCTCAGTATTATATACGTACCAATGTCCGCATATATTAAATATGATCGATGAAATTAAAGAATTTGCAGATCAAAATAATATTTCAATAGAATTAAGAGTTCTTGAAACCGCGAAAGATGTTAAAAAGCATGCAGTTCATCCATATGGAGTATTTTCGGTAATATTTAATGGAGAACTAATCACATACAAACCAGGGATGAGAAAAGAGACTATAGAAAGGTTAAAAGAACGAATATGAGGAAAAATCAAATGCAAAATAAATATAAGCATTGGATAGAAGGATATAAAAAGGGCGCCCCAGAAAAACTTGGCTCAGATGTAGTTGACGCGGAGTTAATCGCTTTAAAAATGGTTAATTATATAAATATCTGAACGACTAAATAGCTTTCTTCAAACTTTTTCTAGCTTACTTTCAAATACTATATAATCTTCTCGTGTAAATAAACAAAAGATTATCTCTTCTATTTCTGTTTCTCCATTTAGATACTCTTTAGCAGTTGATGTCATTATATCTGCACACTTTTCAATTGGATATCCAAAAATACCTGTTGAGATCGCGGGAAAAGCAATAGTTTTAAGATGATACTCATCCATTAATTTAAGACTATTTATTGTAGCATTTTTTAATTTAGTCTCTTCGTCCCCTTCTCCTTGTCGTGGTCCAACCGCATGGATTACATATCTTGCTTGCAATTCTCCCCCAGTCGTTATAACTGCTTCACCGACGGATATAGGTGCTTTTTCCGAGGCTTCTTTTTGTATTGCTGGACCACCTTTGCGCTTAATTGCGCCCGCTACGCCACCACCCATTATCAATTGAGTATTTGCCGCATTTACGATCGCATCGACCTTAAGCTCTGTTATATCGCCTTTCACTAATCTGATTTTTGAATTCTTAATTTTTAATTCGGGCATGTTGAATCTGGATATATAAATTTAAGCCTAATATAAAAATCTTATATTTATAATCTGAATTGATTCAAAGATATAGATTAATAAAATACTATAATAAAAATTAGAATAAAAAGGATTGTTTGGTCTATTGGTCTCCTTGCGCGCTCTTGAAGATATCTTCCAATTTCTGGCGGTCCTCATCACTCATTTTCGACATAGCTTCCATGTTTTGGCGCATCAAATCCATCATTACGTTTCTGGAGATTATTTGATTTAGAACAGGCAGAGCGATTCGTATACGCGTGAGTTCAAAATTCATCTGCTTTGCAGTATCTCTCATTTCTTTTAAATCCTCTTTCGTCATGCCTTCTTGCCCGATTCCAGGACAATCCACATCAACAATACTAAAATGGGTTCCATCGTAATCTAAAGGATAGGTTCGGCAACTCAATGGACGATTTTCATATACAAGACATTCTTCTTGTTCCTTATTGTAAAGCGGACATTTTTCATTTAATAGATCTTCTAATGGTGTTTGCTTTAGGGCTTCTTCGGGAGATTTTTCGGTCTCTTCTTTTTTTTCTGAGGGCATTGGTTTCAAGAGCAAATCGACGGTGCCATTCGGTCGTGTATAGACCTCCAAGTATGGAAGAAAATTAGCGATGACACCATTCCGCGCCCATAGCTCAAGATCCCACATAGTGATCGGAATTGGACCCCTTTCTAAGCAGCACGCATCGCAACGAGTGCATTTAAAGGTGAATTTCGATTTTTTAGAAGCTTTTTCTTCTTGCTCCTTCTCTTCAGTCTGAGCTTGTTCATTTGAATCTTGGTTCTCATTATCTTCATTCGACATATAGATCTCTCTTTTCTGATGATTTTAAAATGTAAAGTGATATATCTCAAATAGAAAAATAAACAGTGAAAAAAAAATTTTATTGGTTCATTAATTCACATTTTTATAAAACTACTTTTAATTAAAACAAAAAAATTGACATTTGAAGAGGATTTTAAGCTCCTCAAGGAGCTTTCGGAATTACAAAGTTGTAGTGGCAATGAAAGGACAATTAGGGAATATTTAAAAGATTCAATAAAAGAAAAATGTGATGTCATAGAGACGGATTATCTGGGGAATCTTATCTGTTATTTGAATTCCTCTGGCAATGAAGAAAATCCTAGATTGAAAATTTTATTAGATGCGCATATGGATGAAATTGGGTTTATAGTTCGATTTATCGATAAGAATGGGTTCATAAGGTTTTCTCAAATAGGAGGACAAAATCCTCGCATCTTGCCCGGACAAAAAATTACGGTGCATTCCTCAAGAGGAGAGAATATTATTGGAATTATCGGGGAGAAACCCATCCATCTTATTGATAAGAAAGAGAGGAAAAAGACCAGCGATATTGAAGATCTTTTTATTGATATTGGGCTTTCTTCTAAGGAAGAAGTCGAAAAATATGTCTCGATTGGGGATTATATCACACTCCAGCAAACATGTACCGCTTTTACTGGAAATAAACGGATTTTTTCAAAAGCCTTTGATGATAGAATTGGATGTTTTGTTCTTCTTAAATTAATCCAAGAGCTTGCGAAGAATAAACAAAACCTCCCACATGAGGTAATTTTTATATTCGCTTCCCAAGAAGAAATTGGTGTGAGAGGGGCCACCGTTGGGTCTTATAAGATTACTCCAGATATTGGACTAGCCATTGAAGTAACCCATGCCATCGATTATCCTGGATTATCGAAAGAGAAATATTATGAGTGTGCATTAGGCTCTGGAGTTTCCATAAGCATTGGTCCTAATATCTATGCGCCCTTGGCTAAAAAAATCATCTCATTAGCAAAAAAAGAGGATATTCCATTTATCTTAGAAGCAGAGCCCAGACAAGCACCTAATGATGGTCGCGCAATCCAATTAACCAAACAAGGGATTCCTACCGCGATTTTATCCGTTCCTATTAGATATATGCACACGAATATTGAAATGGTTGAATATCAAGACATTATATACATGATAGAATTGCTAAAAGTATTCTTGCAGCAAGATTTAGAGCAAATACTTTCATTAGAGTAATTTTACTTTATTTCTAAAAACAACTTATTCTTTTCCAGTAATTTACCTAAATGTATCAATAAAGCTTCGATTTCTTCTGGATTTTTAATCCCCGTCATAACCACTTTTCCAGTACTAAAGATTAGAAATACGGCTTTATGTGGAGATTTATTCTTGTAAATAATCCCTGGAAATACTTCAGGTTCATATAGTGAATTTCTTAGTCGCAATATCCCCAAATTTAAATCAATCCGTTGTTTATAATCAGCCGTTATGACGATATTTACAATCTCTGTGGTAATAGAGTCAATATTTATCTTATATTGGGTCTTTTGATTTAGGGAAAATATCAATTGCTCTACAATTGCGGGGATATGAATAAAGCGTAAAACTCCGGTAATGATTATATTTCCACTCTTGAACAGTAAGATTACGCATTTCGGGTCTGGAATTCGCATAAATAAGCCAGGAAAAGTAGCGGAATTATATTTACAGTTTTCCACGTTGGTTAAGATATGATTTAAGTCAATTTCCTGATTTAAACATGATTTTACTACAATATTTTGGATAGTATAGGTGAGTTCGCGAGGGTTTTCATTAGAGAGCTTTTCCATCGTCTTTAAATGTAGAATTAGGCATGTAATGCTTTCTAAATTTTCTACCTATCTATATATTAGTAACTTATTTAATCTATTGAAAACGTCTTCACGTTATTAAAATACGCTTTAGTAATGAGTTAAATTATTCTCTTATATAAAGATGAGTTCTAGGCTATTCGAACAAGATTTTTTAACAAAGAAAAATTTCATTTTTTACGCACATTTATTCTTATATAATCATGTTAGATAAAAAATTATTCATTAAAATACTTGTCTTCTGGTCTCTATTTTCCGCTAATTTAATTTTGGCATATTATATTGGATATTGGGGTTCCTTATTTTTTTCTAGTCTTGCGTATTTATATTTTCTTATAATTATACCGATTATTTCATGTGTATTTTTGGTAAGACTATATGAAAACCATCGTAGAATTCCATTGAAAAGAGAAATACTTGTGTGTGTCTATTTTATTCTTAATATATTGTTTGGTTTTGTCATAGGGTTATACCTTCCATTTATGGAATCAATTAGCAGAGATTTTTTTCCAATATTTATGCTTCCTCTATTGCTGTTATTGAATTATGTACTTATTCGTCGATTACAATTTTATGTTTATGAAGAAACATCTCAAAAATTAAAAAAAGGGAAGAAGCACGTTGAAGAGATAAAATATGATAAGCCCGTTATAGAATATGAAGATGAGAAATATATTTTCTCTATAAGATCTCTTATCTTATTAGGAATTGGTGCTCCAATATCAGCGATTCTAATTTATTTCTTTTTCGATCTGAAAATTAATTATTGGTTACATGAAATAGTGGTTAAGCAAACGGTCTATTTTCTTAATTTATTCTTTGATATGGACGTTCAAGCTACTTACTCACCGATTGGGAAATATCATTGGAGTTTCACTAATATAGGCAGCAGAGCTTCGATAGGATTTGAAACCTTTTGCACAGGGGTGCAAGCAATTTGTGTATTCGCAGGAGTGATAATTTTTACGCCCCACAGCAAAGACAAAACCACCAATCGAGACATTCTCTGGCGGAAAACCAAATCTCTCATAATCTCCTCTGTGATCTTTTATGCAGTGAATATTATTAGGATGTTAATTCAAATTTATCTATATTATATCGGATATGCCTGGGATGACATTCATTATTCTATTAGCGCCGCGAGTTCGTTTATCGCCGCCATAATCGTGCTTCTGATGCATAAATGGATACCTGAATTCATCATCTCTCTCATCTATGCGTATACTTTGATCAAACAGGGAATTACGGGAAGAACTAAAAATAAGTAAAAAATTTCTAAGAAATTTTTTCTAAATTGAGATATTTTTACTTACAAAAATTATCAAAATAAAGCTTAAATCAATTTATAATATATTAAATC
>SHMW01000024.1 GCA_008080735.1 Promethearchaeota archaeon | reverse complement strand
TCAATCATTCTGACGGGATTTAATTTTAATTCCATTTTCCGGTTTCCTCCTTCCCATTATCTAGGGTAATAAGTATTTTATCTAAGAGCTCCTCATCTGAATAAACTTCTTCGGGCGGATCAAGAAATTTAATAAGAGGAATAGGTACATTATCCAGTCGAAATGCTGTCCCTCCACTTTCTATCCCAGTAATTGCCGTAGGAAGTACCACATCCGACACGAAATAAGTAGCAGATTTGGAGTAATCAATTAAAATAATGGGTTTCGCAGCTAGTTTTTTACTTAATTCAAAGGGTAAATGGGCAATTGGATCTGTCCCGACCACGATAGACAAATCAAAATCTTCCTTTTTTATTTTAGAAATGATGTTTTCTTCATTATCTATGAGTTCATTGTTCTTAAATTGGAGACTGTGGTTTTTTCCCTCGGATGCTAAAGCCATATGATCGAATCCAATCATATTATAATGACCACCCGCGGCGAGGAGAGATGCTCGACCCTTTTTATTGCGAGAATTTATTACATCAACTAATTGGATTAGTTCTTTTAGGGGATCTGACCCATTTTGAGGTTTTAAAAGACCTTGTCCAACAAAAATGGCAATATTTTCTGAATTTGTCAAATTAGTTAGCAATCTCTCTAGATCGTCTTTATCAATGCCAGCTATACCATCATCCGGTATTTGTGAATCCTTACAGCAAATCTCGGTTAATTTTCTGATTAACTTTATATCTTCATCTGGATTGATACGTATAGCGATATCTCTTGGGCCCATAACATTAAACGATGCGGTTTTAATCGGATCTATAACAATTAACGTTTTAATTTCCCTCCCTGTCATACGGAATTTCCCTCTGGAAAAAAGAACTTTATTAAGTAGACGCGGAATTGATTCTACAGCATTAAATCCCCAGAGAACAATGATATCGCTTTTATTAATTACTTCTGTCAATGTGCTTATAGTCAAACCCGTCTCTTTTGCGGCATTAAAAGTTCTCCCTTGGCAAATCGTGGAGTTTGAGTCAATAAACCCATCTATTTTCTTTGCTAATTTGATTGCTTTTACTTGAGCTTCACAAGAAATAGTTGAAAATCCATATAAAAGAGGTTTTTGTGCTTTATTTATGAGTTCAAGCGTTCTTTCTAATGCTTCATTCCAATTTGTCTTCTTTAATTCCTCCCCTTTTCTTATTTGGGGTTTTAAGATCCTATTTTCAGAGTGAACTTGATCAAGTCTATCTTGACCTTTCAAACATGCTCCGATGAGTTCTTTAATCTCCTTTCCCTCTTCAATAATTATATCATCACATAAAAGGCTACATCCAGTGCAAGTTATTTTTTTCATTTTATTCACATTTTTATTATTAATTTAAATCGGTAAGGATGAGTTAATAATTAAACATACTCTATTTTAACGGCTTCTCGAGGACAATAAGTTTCACACACTCGACATTCCCGTTCTCTCCCTTCTGCTGCAACCCTTCTACAATGTTCAAGATTTAAAAGCTCGCATTTCCCGCCTTTTACAACAAACAATTGATGTTCATCGGGAGGATAGTCTGGAGCTTTTCCGCTGAGGGTGGAATAACAATAACGGGCATTCACAGGACACACGGTCACACAGATACCGCATCCATCACACTCGTCTTCATCTACATTAATGCGAAGCTCTTTTTGCTTGCCTTCTTCGTCCCCGATTAATTCCTTCAAATTTTCAAGCTTTTCCGAATATTTTTCCTCTTCGACTAATGGAGTACAATCTGCAATCTTCACATTTCCTTTTAATAATTCAAGAGCGAATGCCATGCATGTATCTTTACCGCATTTCTTACAATTTGTCTGCGGCAAAAAATTATAAATTTCCATAAAATTTTGAGGCGGAATAATTTAATCACCTTATTAATATTATAAAGATTAAATCTTATCTACTTGAAGTAAATTCCCAATTCTATTAATTCTTTATATTATTGTTTATAAATTTATGAAGCCGAAAACATTATCTCATTAGTTATAGAACTTTAATAATGGATTTTGGTTATGTGAAAAATTCATTTCTCTATTAATATTTTCTTTAGATTCTTATAAATCTCTCCAATTGCCTTACTGGCTTCTGATGTTGGAGCATAATCCACAACAGGTTCAGCGTGTGCCATTGCGTGAGCAATCTGTAGATCAAATGGAATTCTTCCAAGAATATCATATCCAGTATTTTCTATAAATTCCTTGAACTCATCTTGGAATGGACTCTTCAAGTCTGCTTTGTTTATCACTATTCCAAATGGTATATTAAATTCCTTTACCACTTCTATCGCTCGAATTACATCATGAAGTCCCGAGGGAGTAGGTTCACAGATAGTTATTACATAATCTAATCCTGAAACGGTGGCAATGACAGGACATCCAATACCTGGTGGCCCGTCGATAATGGTCAAATCAACCTCTTCATTAATATTAAGATTTTTCGCAAATTCTTTACTTTCTGAGACCAATTTCCCAGAGGTAGTGCTGCCTAATTCTGTCTTTCCGTATACTAATTGAGGTCCCAATTTGGTTTCGTAAGAGATAATTTCTCCGCTTTTAACGGGATTGATTTCAAACGCATGTTCTGGACATAGAACTTTACACGCGCCACATCCTTCGCATGCCAAATAATCAATAACCGGAACCTCATTCTCCTCATCCCAGTTTAATGCGTGAAATTCACAAAAGTGGTCGTCTATGCATTGCTTACAATGGACGCAATTTTTTTCATTAAAACGTGCTTTCAACGTGGTATATGTATCTTTTGTTTTTATCTTATCATCATTTTTAGATGGTAATATCAAAGCCAAATTTGGGGCATCTACATCACAATCCATTATCATCGGACTTATTTCAGGATCCTTCTCTGCTAAACTCGCGAGTGAGGCGGTCAAGGAGGTTTTTCCAACTCCTCCCTTTCCCGAGATTATTCCTACAGCTTTCGCTTCCATCTTATATACTTTCCTCCACTTGTGAATCATTTAACCAATTTTGTAGATTTTTATATATTTCCTTAAAAGCCTTATACCCTTCACTTTCTGTATCAAATTTGCCATTCTTTTCCATAAGAGGTATACCTTGACAGTAAGACTTCACTATCTCATCATCCAAGGGAATATCACCTAAAATCTGTATATCTTGCTCATCAAGCTTATCCAAAAATTCTTCTCTAAATCCTAATAAAGAAGATCTATTTACAATCACTCTGAAATCCTTTTTTAAAAGATCTATTAAATCGATAATCCTAATCAAATCCAATTCTCCAAACCTCGTAGGCTCTGTTACAGGAATTATTTTATCTGCCTTTTCTAATAATAATTCCACATCACAATGGGCACCTGGAGCTGTATCCATTACAATTACGTCATATCGTTCTGGGTATTCTTGTAATCTTTGGTCAATTTTGTTCATTAGAGCTTCTACGATGCCCACAGAGCGAGCTTCAGACGGTTTTAATTCCCCCACTAAGAGGTCCATTCCGTTCACATTTGTTTCATAGGTCCATCCTAACTCCTTATAATCCTCTTCAATTGCGTTCTCGGGACAGATTTTATAACAGAGCTTACAACCCGAACATAAATTCAAAAATGGTATCGGATATTGCCCTTCTACGTGGAGTAAAGCATGCGTAGCACAATTTTTCGCACATAATCCACATTTTGAACACTTTTCCTCATTAATAACTGGCTTGAAAAAAGGAACATGCTCTTTATTCTCTAATTTTCCATTCAGTAGAAGGTATGTATTAGGGTTCTCAACATCTCCGTCCACCAATAGTACCTTTTTTCCTTCATTTTTGAACATTGTTGCCAAATTCACAGCGATCAAGGTTTTCCCGGTTCCACCTTTTCCTCCCGTCACACAAATCCGTTTGGGCCCATTCTGAACCGAAGGCTTATTCTTTATTGACATATTATCATCCATATTTCAATAAACATATATTAAAGTGATTATTTCAATGCAAAATTAGCATTGGTAAATTTATTTATTTTGAATAATTATTCTTTATCCAACTATTCAAGGTAAATTTTAATCCTATAAAAAGTTATTCCTAATACTTTCTAATTGGTAATCAATCTGTTTTAATATAAAATTAGATCTGAAATAAATCCTACAAAGCAGTTTATTTAACTTTGCTAATATATAAAAATTAAAAAGGATTAGAAAAAAAAGTTACATATTTCTTCTACGACCGCTTCCCATTCCTCCGCCCATTCCACGACCGCCTCCTCCACCCATACCTCGACCACCACCGCCCATTCCATAATGAGCGCCGACATTCGCACCCGAGATATTTTGAAGTTCTCCTTTAATGAACTTTTCGATCGCTTGTTTAACAGTTACTTGTTGAGGTGGTGCTTGATAGATATCCAGGTTGAGAGAACCTAATGCTTGGGCGGCATTGGGTCCGAGATTACCTACAATTACTGCTGATGCTCCATTATTGCCTATAATTTGAGCTGCTTGAATACCTGCGCCTCCCATAGCGTTTGCAGCATTATTAGGTACTGTTTTTACCTTTTCGATTTCACCATTTTCAACTGTGACAAAGGTAAATGCCGCACATCTTCCAAATCGAGGATTTAGGTTAGAATTTAGGCCACCGCTTCCAAAGGAAGGAATTCCAATAATCGTCATTTTTATTATCTGACCTCTCGTTTTGAGATTATATTTTAATATGTTTTAAGATATTCTGAATAAATATTCTTAATTCAGTTATTTAAAATAAAACACAATTCTATTAAAATTTAATCCTAATAGTTGTTTATGAGATTTGATAATTCATACTATTAAATTCAATTAAACTCGCTTTTTCTCTATTAAATACATAAGTCTTTTTAATTAAAATAAAAAAAATTAGGGTAAAAAGTTGGAGATTTATGATGATATTTAGTTCTGGTCTACCAATTCCACATAATGAAGGGCGATTTCTGCTCCTTTTGCTATACTCTCTCCATCTAGGCGCTCTGGAGTATCTCTCATGGTATGCCAATCAGCGGGAGTCCCTTTTTTCACCCTTCCAAATAAAGTGGATGCATCTAATCCTTTGCGTGAAAAATTCGCAGAATCGCTTCCCGCAAATTTTAAAGGTCCTACTTGTATATCGATACCTAAGTCATCTGCTGCTCTTTTTCCCATATTTATCACCTTTTCTGAATGTGTCGCAAAAAAAAGATTCTCTGCAGTAGCCAATAGGAAGCTTTCCCCACTTAAACATTCGAGATTAAATAGGGTAGCATTTCGACGGTCGAGTTCTTCTTTGTTCATAGAGACAAATCTCTTCGAGCCACGCATATGCTCCTCTCCCGCAAAACTTACAAGCCAAACTTCAGTTTTTTCTGGACGATTTTGATCTTTCGCTAAATATTTCCCTATCTCTAATATGGCGGCAACCGCCGTTAAATTATCGTTTGCTCCGAGTACACCTTTATTTGATCGTAAAAATGCGGCAATTATGAGAATCAATGGGACCCCAATAAAGAATAATCCAATTTGGATATAATCTAAAAATGGTATCACTATAATGGAATTCACTAACGACAAAATTATGTTTAAAATAGATATCACCAGTGTTAACATAATAAGATATCTTGAATATCCTCCCAACTTGCTTAATAGTGGAAATTCATAGGCAGAATCATGGTGTCCCCCCAGCAAAACCAAATTCTTCGCTTCATTTTTAGGTTTTATCTTTCCTATTACATGGAATGAGTGAACTTTTGGAAATAAAAAATCAATTATTTCTAAGGTGAGGGCTTGTTGAGCGAAATAGATTAAAATTCCTAATAATATCAAAATCGCTGAGAGTAGGGGAATAAAAAAATAGAATAGCACTCCAACAATATAAAAAATAGCTGTGACCCAAATATAATCTAAAAATCCACCAGGATGGCATTCAAATTCTTGCTTTTCTACCTCATCGCAAAATGTGGACATTTCCTTATAAATCATATTTCCAGCTTTATCCTCCGCCTCTGAACCCCCCACACGAGGTCCAATTTCATCACATATCTTTGTAATAAAATCGAGCATAGGTTTACCAGAGGAATCTAACTTTCTATCTGTTTTTCCTGACATATTAATCCTCAAAACTAATTTATTGTAAATCTAACTATTACTATTTTTGATTATTAAAAAATGATATATATATCCATTTATTCTAAAGCTCGCTCTTTAACAGAGAAGGTTCTGATTACCATTGAGTTAGATATTTCTTTTGAATTAATGGATTTGCGAATATCTCTTTTCTAAAAAATGAGTAAAAGTTATAATAGTTTTGTTACTTTATAATTATTATAGGGTTATTATTATAGGTGTAATTAGATAGAGCACTTAATTTACCAAATTTTAAAGGAGTATACCTACTGGGACCAAGAATTATGACGCATAATTTTAACCGTCTTTATAAAATCTGCATCGTCGGAGATGGCGCGGTGGGTAAAACAACAATTCTACACCAATATGTTGATGATAAATTCGTAGAAGATACAAAAGTTACCATTGGGACGAATCTCTTCATCAAACGAATAACCCTCCCTAATAAGAATGTACAAATAACCTTACAAATTTGGGACCTTGGAGGACAAGAGCGTTTTTTCGCAGTCCGACCGAATTTTTATGCTGGAGCTCACGGTATTATTTATACTTTTGACTTAACTCGCAGATTTTCTTTAATGAATTTATCCAAGTGGAAAGAAGAAATCGAGCGGGTAATTAAACAAAAACCTTCGATTCTAGTTGGTAATAAGTTAGATCTTGTTGATGGGGACATGAATAGACCAATTTTAAAGGATGAAGGGTTGGAAACAAAAGAGGAATTATGTGCAAGTTGCTATATAGAAACGAGTGCAAAAGAAAATATAGGAATTGATAAAGTGTTTCTTAGAATTGCCCAAGAGATTTTCGATTCTGAAGTTAGATGATAGATCTCTCATTTAAGCCTCATCTTTTTAATAAGTGTTTTTCGGTTTATTTTAATAGGTCCCCAAACGAAAATGAGATATTACCTACAAAGATTGAAAATAAATCTTATTATTACCGAACATAAGAAAAAGATAAGCGAGCTATAGAAAGAAAATGATAGAATTCGAATAGAGTGTGCAAAAAAAGAGAATTCTGAGTAATTATAAGATTGTATCAAATTCTAAAAATAAAAGAGTGCGAAACAAGCGAACGTTAAATCCAATAAAGATTAAATAATTGGAGTTTTGTCTTCGAAAGGAAGAATTATTAGAGTTATATCGGGATAATTTTGCTTAATCTCTTCTTTTAAAGGATTTAAATCTTCCTCACGACTTAATGGAGGAAAGAAATTATCCCAATGGTGAGGGATGAGTATTTTCGGCTTTAAAACCTCAATTAATTCAATTGTCTTCTTAACCATGTGCTTTGTACTATTTCCAGCATAAGGAATTAACAGTACATCGCATCCCTTGTATTGATCCAAATTTTGTATGTATTTAGTACATAAGCTTCCAAAGGTGATGAGACTCAGATCTTTATATAATAGTTTATATCCGAAAACTTTCCCTTGAGGGAATCCTCGTCCATATTTCGATATAGTCTTCACCTGTTTGAGAAAGCTCCAAGAAAATAATCGGCTCAAAATAGTTTTCGCATCAAAAGAGATATGGCATGATTTAATTGGATGAATTTCTAAATCAGACCCAATTTTTATGGAATCTTCATAATTAATCGTTTTGATGTTTTGCTTAGCCCTTTTAGAAAACGCTTCTTTATGGTCTTCGATTATTTCACCATCCATCCATCGAATGATATTCTCTTTTGCTGTACTGGAACAATAGACAGGGACATTAAGTTTCTCAGCAAAAAACCCCGCTTCGGTGATATGATCAAAGTGAGCGTGCGTAATGAAGATCGCATCAATAGCATCTATCTCTTCTGGTTGTGTGGTAATAATAGGTTGCGCATTTTCATTTCTCAAGAAGAAAGGATCAAATAATATATTTGAACCGTCCAAATGAGCAATAAAACACGCAGTTCCATACCAAGTAATTTGTAATGTCATTTTCAATTAGAACGGAATTTGAAGGGAATTTTTATGAATATTATCTAAATACAAACAAATAAGTAATAATAGATTTATTAAGTTTTCAAAACTAAATTTTCTCTTATGTAAATGTCCCCTAATGTAAAAGATAACCTCGAGCAGATTGTAGAAAACGCTATTCGAAAGACCTTTAAACGGATTATTAAAAAAGCCTCTAAAGGTGAATCTCTGGAAAATCTAATCAAATCTCTGATTGTTGAAAAAGTCATGTCAAAATTAAAAATTGTACTGAATAGAGCCGTGGTCAAAGCTACAATGAAAAAATTTGTACAACGCGCTGTTGATAAGGGATGGGAGAGAAATAGAAAAAATCTTATGGAAATAATAGGGGCTTTGGAATGAATATCTTCATTTTGATCAAGTCTCTACCCAGAAGCGACTATATAGTTCTATATTGAGAAATGAGAAAATATAGAGAAATATTTTATATTATTTTTTCTATATGATAACTATCAATAGAAAAAAAGTGATAGATATATGAGTGTAATGAATTATTTAATTGAAATACATCTTAAGTTAAAACAATATAAGTATCCGTTTTTGTTTTTATTTTTATTCTGGTTGGGCGGATTTACTTATTTCTTTTTTACCGAACCAATTCATGAATTTTGGGCGATATTTCTTTACTCATTAACCGTACGTTGTCCGAGCACCACAAGCGATTTTGCCGCATTTTATGCCCTTGTTTGGCCCATTATATTAGAAGTGATTGTATTTGGATTTATCATCGGGGAACTCCTTGAAAAGTATAATCCTTTAATAACAAGTAGAATTCTGTGTAAACATCAACACAATCATACGGTTATCATTGGATATGACCACTTATCGGTAAGAATAATTGAACATTGCATTGAGAATAAGCGATCATTTTGTATTATCGAAGACGATGAGGAAAAAGTAGAAGACTATATCAATCAAGGATATGCTGTGACCGTGGGGGATCCCACCGATACTAAAAACTTGTTAAATCTCAATATTAAGGATGCGAAAGAAATCTTCATCTGTACTAATGATTATCGGATTGCAATTATTTGTTCAGAGAAAATTCGTAATTATAATGAAAAATGTCCCATCTATGTCAGAGCTTTTGAAGGACACGTTCGAGAATATCTCCAACAAGAACCCCTCAATGTCTTTGCATTTTCAGTATCGAAATGGGCGATGGATGCAGTGGTAAAATGGTCTAGAGCAAGTAAAGGAAAAGCTATCGTTATAGGGCGAGATCACTTATGTCATAGGCTCGCTTATGATATTTCAACCCAAGATGATCGTGAAGTGTTTTTATTTGATGATATCCACGATGGGATTCCATTTCCTGAAAATGAAAAATTGCATATTATCAATGATTTTCCTCGCTTTTTGAGTGATATTCGAGACTATGTGAATCTGAGCGAGGTTGAGCAATTATATATTTTCTGGACAAGCCGATTAGAATTTGATGAGGCAATATATTTGACGGCAAAGATTTTTTCTCGATATCCTGATATTGAAATTTTCGTGCGTGTGTTTGATGATGAGCTAAATGATGTGGTGAAGAGATATAACGCAAAAACCTTTTCGTCCTCTTTATATGCATTCAAAATGCTACAAAAGAATGTACCGCCAAATTCTTCAATCGCACTTGAATATAAGAAATAGTCTTAAGCAGAATCTTTTCATTTTACTTTTTTTTTCATTAGCATCGATTTTAAGAATTTTTCCTATCATTTATCCCTTATAAATGCAAAATTTTTTAATGAATAATCATTCAAATCATTAGAAAAAATATTTTCTATAATTACTCTTGCTTCTCTTTAAATAGAAATAATGCTAAACTAACAGATGTTTCATAAATTATTAACAATAGAATTAAAGAGAGTGAGAATTAATTACAACATAGAAAAAATAACTAAAACTTAGTAGTGTAAAAAATTATGGCGGATGAAGAAATACCAGATGAAATAGACTTGAATGAGACAGTCGCACAAGGCAAGAAAGAGGAAATGGATCGTAGGATGAAGGATATCGAAGCTAATATGGCAAAGATTGACCATAAACTTGTAGTTATTTCAGGAAAAGGAGGAGTTGGAAAAACTACAGTCGCTGTGAACCTTGCGATGAGCTTAGCAAGTTATGGATTAGATGTGGGTATTATGGACGTTGATATTACCGGTCCAAATGTGACTAAAATGTTGGGTGTCAGTAATGAATTGAAACCGATGGTTGATAAGGGTGAGAAAAAATTTTATCCTGTAAATGGTCCGATGGGAATTAAAGTTCTTAGTATGTCATTTCTTACCCAAGACACCGATACCCCAGTGATTTGGAGAGGTCCCATGAAGATGGGTGCAATTCGACAATTCTTAGGCGATGCAAAATGGGGAGACCTCGATTATATTGTATTTGATCTTCCACCAGGGACATCAGATGAGACCTTGGATATTTTACAATTGATTCCTGATGAAAATGTCGTTGTAGTGACAACACCTCAGGAGGTAGCACTTATGGACGCTAGAAAAACCATCAAAATGACACAAATAATGGAGAGGAAAGTGTTGGGTATTATTGAAAATATGTCTGGTTTTAAATGTCCTCATTGCGGAAAACATATTGATTTATATCCACCAGGAGGAGCAGAAAAAGCAGCAAATGATTTTAATGTGGAATTATTAGGAAAGATACCATTTGAAACCGAAGTTAGCACCCAAGGAGATAAGGGCCTCCCCTTCGTAGTGAAATACCCCGATTCTGAAAGTGCGAAAGCATTTAAAGAGGTTGTAAATAGAATTCGGGAAACTTTAGAAAAATCTTCAGATTAATATTTCTTTTATTTTCTTTTCTTTTGGCAACATCCTTATCAGAATCAAAATAAGATGATACTCCTCTCAAAGGAAAATTTAGTAAATAGGGAATTCACAATTGAAATATCACTTTATAAATGGAGATTAGCATTAGTGATAATTTCAGATCTCATTCAAATTCCCCCTCATAAATATATTTTCCAAAATCGAGTATCACGGAACATTCTTTATCGTCTTCCTTTTTGTCGGATAATCTTTTATACTATTCCATTAGGTATGTGTAGAATTAGATTGGAATATTATTCTGATTTTACCAAAATTTAAATATCTTCATCTCACATTCTTGTATATAGATAAGTTGTTCAAATCATTTTCAAAGGTGGTTAAAATATGCTGGCGAGCAATGAACAAAAAATATATATCATCTGTCCAGTCTGTCAAAAATCAGGATGGCTGATGGTTCCCAAAGAGCCAATACAGTCAAGTCAAAAAGGATTAACTACTATTACCATTGAGAAAACTATATGCGAGCATACATTTATCGTATATCTTGATAAAAATTTTAACATCCGCGCGAGAGAACAAATAGATTTTGTACCCGCTCCCGGTATCACTTTTGAAATTAAGGATGTGGAGACTGTTCCTTTTAACGAAAATGATATGGATTTGTTACAACTAAATCTTTATCCCTTAACTTTTAACTATATTCTAAAAAGCTTTTTCAATAAACAGTCAATAGGCATAATCCTAATTAAAGAAAAAGAGTTTTTAGCTGAACTATATAATGCATTATTTGAATATATCTTTGCAGGGACATTTGAAATTGTATATAAAATTATAGGTGAAGATGAGTACCGTCATATTAAGGAGGATTTAAACCTTGATATAGTTGTTAAAGATGTTGAAATTGTAAAAGACAAAGATAAAATCATTACTGATGCCGACTTAGGAGTAGTAAGAGGGTTTACTCAAAGATTTTTCAAAGAAAACTTTGGGGTTCAATCTGTAAATTATCTGAAAAACGAGATTAAGAATGCCTATTTTCTTTCAAATTCAGTTGCAGAATTAGTGAATAAAAAGAAAAATCTCAATCTCAATAAAATAATCAAAAGTTTGGAAAAGGAATTTGACGTTGAGATAAATGTAAGATACGGAGAATTCTTACTTGACATAGTTAAGAACTATTATGGTGTTGAAGTTAAGGATATATACAAAAATATCGAATTTCTAAAATTTAAAAAATTGAGTAAGTGATAAAAAATGGTCTTAGAAATGGTGTATCATACATTAGGTTTTTTAATAATGGCCTTGATGATTGGTTTGGCGATTAAATTTTATATCAATTACAAATATACAGGGCAAAAAGAATTAATAGGTGGAGTATTGATGGGATTATCGTTTCTTGGGGGATTAGTCTATTTCAGCTTCCAATTTTTACTTGGATTATTTGGAATAGAGGTTTCTGTCGATGATAAGACCTTAATTTTCATAAATTTTGGATTAATCCCATTATTAGTTATGTCTTGGTTATATGTATTCTATCAATTACTTTATCCTGATTCAAAAAAAGTGCTGGCTTTCTTGATAATTATGCTAATATTAAGTATAATTTGGGAGATCTCGTTTATTTATATGGTCTTTTTTAGCAACTTAACCGCAGAAGTAGTTGGTGATATTGCTTTTATATTTGATGCGTTTTCTATGTTGGTCTCATTAGTTCCTTTAGCTATTTTAGCAGTCAAATCAATACGCTCGAAAGATCAAGTGCTAAAATATCGTGGAATTATGTTGATCATTGGATTCTTATTAGCAGGAGTCTCGCTTGTAATTGATGAAGGAATTTTTGATCCAAATAACGCTATTATTGAGATTATCGCCCGGATTGCATTGATTTTCGGTCTTTTTCTTGCTCTCTATGGATTTTTTCTTACGGAGGAAAGTAAATTATATAAATTCATATCGGGGATTTCCTCAGAATAAATATACTATATTTCATTCTTCATATAAAATTAATTATAATTAGGGGATAGATTGAGATTTGAAAAAAGTAATTATCGACACCGATAATACAATGGGTATGAATTTTAGATGGAATGATGACGGATTGGCTATTTTATATTCATTAGGTGAAGAAGAGATTGAAATAATTGGGATAACTACCGTTTTTGGAAATTCTTCAATCAAAAATGTCCATAACCAAACTAAAAGATTGCTAAAATCCGTGAATAAAACGAAGATACCATTATTAAAAGGGGCTAGTGAAAAAGGTGAAATAAATACTGCTGCTGCTGAGTTCCTCGTTGATCAAGTGAATTCTAATAGGGGAGAAATTACAATATTTGGACTAGGGCCTTTAACCAATCTCTACGCTGCACAAAAAATTGATCCAGATTTTTTTGAAAAAGTCAGAGAAATCATATTGATGGGTGGTATAATTGACGAACGCTTAACGATTGGAAGAACTAAGATAAAAGATGTCAATCTTCGAAATGACCTTTCAGCCGCTTTAGAAGTATTGAATGCGAAGTGTCCTGTGACAATTATCAACTGTCATATCTGCAAGCAAGTACCATTAACTAAAGAATATCTTAAGCAACTTGATTTTTGGCCAGATATATATATAGACAAATTAGAAAACGAATTCTGGTTACACGAAAAGGTTCATAAACTAGATCATATCTATATTTGGGACGTACTTGTTCCAATGTATTTAACTCATTCAGAAATTTTCGATGATAATGATGTCTATATCAAGGCATCTAATGTGGAAGATCTTCAAGAAGGACGGTTGGTAGAAAGTGAAAAGGCAGGGGCAGCTGTGAACATGCCGCAGAATATCATAGATAAGAATAAGTTTTATAACATAATAATTAAAACTTGGAAAGATCTAGATAAAAAAGTTAGAGAAACTCAACAAGGATATATCAATTTTAAAAATGGGAAAGTTGGGAAGAGTATAATGAAAAGCATATTTTCACTTATGATTCCTATATTTCTTAGATTAATGTATGAAAAACAAGGAGAATACTATTACGAAAAATAAATATTATCTTAAATTAATTCCAATTTCATTTTTTTAATTGTATAAATCTTTATTTTTTTTAGTAATAAATTGTTTTAGTTATCATAAGGAATTATGAATATTTATTCCAAAAAACCTATTAAATTCAATAAACCTTCAAAAATAATATTGTATATAGTTAATTTGAGAGACAAATATGAAAAAGATTGGTTTGATTGTAAACCCAATAGCAGGTATGGGAGGAGCTGTAGGTCTTAAAGGCACAGATGGTACAATATTTAAGAAGGCTGAGGAAATGGGAGCAGACCCTGTCACTCCAAATAGAATTAAGAATTTTCTATCACATATTAATAGAAATTTTAACATACATTTTTATGTTGCACCTGGGAAAATGGGTGAAAATTATGTAAAACCCTTTCATTTCAAATATTCTCTAATTGGAGAAATTTCAAAGCAAACAACAGCTTCGGACACAAAAAGAATTGCCCAAAAAATGAAAGATGAAAATATAGAGCTTTTAGTCTTTTGTGGAGGTGACGGAACGGCCAGAGATATCTACGATGCTATAAAGTTGTCGATACCAGTGATAGCCATTCCCTCTGGTGTTAAAATGTTCAGTGCTGTGTTTGCTGTAAGTCCTAAAGCGGCTGCTGGGGTCTTAGAGAGTTTTTTTTATGGAACGGAATATGTGGAAAAAGAAGTTTTAGATATTGATGAGGAAGCATACCGAGATGATAAAATGCAATCAAAACTATATGGTTATCTAAAAGTTCCTAAAGTTCAATCCCTTATTCAAGCTGGGAAACATAGTTCTAAGACAGAGAAATCAATAAGCGAAATGAAAAAAGAGATTGCTCAATTCTGTATTGAAAATATGGTTGAAGACTGTATTTATTTATTAGCTCCAGGTACGACCGTCAAAACCATATCTAAAGAATTAAATCTCTCATACGTTCTCTTAGGGATTGATGCTGTATGTAATAAAAAACTTATAAAAACAGATCTCAATGAAGAGGGAATACTTAAACTTTTCGAAAAATATAAAAAGTTTAAAGCCATTATTTCTCCCATTGGTGGGCAAGGATTTATTCTTGGTAGAGGAAATAAGCAATTTACTCCAGAAGTGATAAAAAAAATCGGAGCTAAAAATTTTATTATCATATCAACTGAAATTAAGCTAAAAGAATTGGATTCTCTTAGAGTTGATACTGGAGATTCGGATTTAGATAAGGAATTTCACGGTTATATGAAAGTGATTACTGGTTATAATAAAAAAGAACTTGTTGAAGTGAAATAATTGATGAGAACCCTAAAAATATGATAAAAATTCCTACTTTGAAATAGGACTGAGGATGATTAGAATGAAAGCACGATTAGATAAAAATGAAATGCCATTTTTGCCTCCGGATGTTGTCTTAAATTCTATGAAGGATTCTATCACAAATCTTAATAGATACACACCCCAAGAAGAAGTGGATGGATTAACCCACTTATTGGCCGAATATAACAATATTAGTCCAGAAGCCATTTTTTTAAGTCCTGGATCCGATATCATCATTAAAGAATTCATTTTTTTGCATTCAACCATAGATCAAATAATAATTCCAGATCCTGCGTTTATTATTATTGAAAACTCTGTCGAGAAAACTCCTTCTTCCATTTTAAAGGTAAAATTATCTGCTCCTAACTTTCACTTTCCATACGATTATCTCATCTCTGAAATAGAAAAACCCACATTGATTGTATTGGATAATCCAAATAATCCAACAGGAAAATTGATAATAGATAAAAAGGGAATAGAAGATTTATTGAATAACGATAATATCACATTGTTAATTGACGAGGCGTATTTTGAATTCTCAAAATATACTGTAATCGATCTTATTGATACATATCCAAATTTAGCAATTTTAAGAACGTTAAGTAAATCTTTTGGGTTAGCTGGGTCTGGAATAGGATATTTGATCGCGGGAGAAAAATTAAGGAAAAAATTCAAAGGTTTAGAAATAATGCTTCCATATCCAAGCGTTACAGCTGCCTCAGCTGCGTTAATACATAGAGATTATATTGAGGAGTATAGAGATCTGATTAAAAGAGAAAAACAAAAAATCCTTAAGAAATGTGACCACCTAAATATAACTGCTTATCCAAGTAGCACAAACTTTGTTTTAATAAACACAGAAATACCAGATATCGCTAAAAGTTTAGCAGAACGAAATATTCTAGTGTATGATGCATCCAATTATTTTACTTTTGGCTTCATCCGAGTCTCAATTGGTCTTGAGAAGGAAAATGAGTATTTTCTAGAAACTTTGGAAAAAATTGTTCAAACGCAATAAAAAATTTCTCGGGTTAATTCAGAAACATTTTTAATTCAATAAGTTGAATAATTGAATATATTGAATTCTTAATTTAAAATTAATTTTAATAATGTTTAAATACTCAATTAGGGAGAAAAAATGTCTACTAAGATAAAAAAAGTAGCAATCATTGGCGCAGGATTCACAGGAAGGCAAATCGCGGCAAGAACCGCACTCTATGATTATAAGGTAAATCTGTATGATATGAGCAAAGAAGTATTAGAAGATGTCAAGGTATTCCTAAAAAAATTCTTCCGACCAAAAAATAAAAGGGAAAAATATCAGAATATAAATATTACGCACGATTTTTCTGAAGCGCTGATGGATGTTGATCTTATTATTGAATGTGTTCCAGAAGATGTGGAATTAAAGAAGAGAGTCTTTGCCCAGATAGACGAGCTTGCCCCAGCTCACGCAATAATAGGCACCAATAGTTCCTCCTATCCAGTTTCCAAAATTGAGGATGCAGTTACGAGAAAAGACAAAGTCTTAAATATTCACTTTTACCCTCCAATTCCTTTACGTCCTATGGTGGATATTATGAAAGGGACGGAAACAAGCGAAGGGACTTTTGAAACTGGGAAGAATTGGATAAAGTCTATTGAATGCACTCCATTAGTGGTTAAAAAAGAGATAATGGGATTTGTATTCAATAGAATTTGGAGAGCGATAAAATGTGAAGTGCTTCATATGTGGGCGAATGGTAATGCAGATGTGGAGACTATTGATACAGCATGGAAAATTTTTACAGGTATGAATATGGGACCGTTTGAATTGATGGATGGAGTTGGATTAGATGTAGCTTATAATGTAGAAATGTCCTATTATAAAGAAAGTGGGGACCCGAGAGATAAACCACCCGAAAAATTTAAAGAAAAAGTGGAAAAAGGGGAATTGGGATTAAAATCCGGTCAAGGATTTTATAAATGGAAATAATTTAATATCTTAAGAACTAAATCTTATTTGAATAGTAAAAAATAGAAAAAGTATGATTAAAAATGAAACCAGATCTTTTAACACGGGATAAAGTTATCATCACCGTCGCAATCACTGGAGGGATCCATGGTAAATGGGCCAATGAAGCCATCCCCATTACACCAGAGGAACAAGCGCAAGATGCTTTAGAATGTTATGAGGCTGGAGCGTCAATTTGTCATCTTCATGTTCGAGGAGAAGATGGACAAAATACTCCAGATATAAATGTGTATAATAAAGCTGTTCGCTTAATTAAAGAAAAATGTCCGATAATTACTCAAATAGGTAATGGTATAGGCGCATGGATAGAACATGGAGTAAAAACGAGCAGTAGTGGTAAAAAGTATGGACAGGCGATTATAATGCCAAGTCTTAAGCAGAGATTAAATTTACTCACGATTGATCCCACTCCAGAGATGTTTACGATTAATGCGGGTACCTTTGAATTTCGAACACCTTATGGGAGCCATACATTTCGAAATCCTCTCGATTTTAATAAACGTTTTGTGAAAAAGTGTAAGAAATTAGGATGCGGGATTGAAATTGAGGTATACGATTCGGGGCACATTGCAAACATTATGGATTTAGTTGATATGGGTGTTCTCGAACTTCCTCTGCATTTTAGTTTAGTGCTTGGGATCCAAGGAGGGGCTCCCGCAACACCCGAAAATTTAATGCATATGATTCATCAATTACCAGAAGGATCAACTTGGCAAGTTGTGACAGTTGGAAAATACAACCTAAGAACTACTGTTATTGCTATGTGTATGGGTGGAAATATTAGGACGGGTTTAGAAGATACCATTTATTTTGACAAAGGAGAATTAGTTAAGAGTAATGCCCAACTAGTTAAAAGAATGGTTCGCTTAGCTAAAGAAATCGGAAGAGAACCAGCGACTGTGGATGAGACACGACAGCTATTACATCTGAATAAATAAAACTCTAATTAATTATTTTAGTGAATAATAGTCTTTAAAAAAAGAAAAAAAAAGAAATTTAAGTTTTATTCTAGTAATTCAGGGTATTTTGCTAACTCTTTTCGCATATTCTGCAATTTATCTCCATGAAGGGAATAAGATTTCATAAATATTATAGCAACTACTAATGCAATTGCTGGAAATATGAAGATTATTGCTTTTAAACCTAATTCGACTAATAAGGGATCCGATACCACAGGTTCATAATTCTTTTCCCACCCAATATTACCAAACATAAAGAATATGGTCACTATTACCAGAATCACCGAAATTCTATGGATAAAGGCATTAATACCATAATAGCTTGCAGAGCGTTTCACACCATAATTTAAAGCATCCTCATCAATAACGTCTCCATGTAAAATATCAACATAGAATAATGCTCCAGAGAGCGGAAAACCTTGAGCCGCAGTGATTATTAAGAATGGAATCTGAAAGACCTCCCCTCTTATCAACGCATAAGGTAATAACGTTAATATCCATATTCCTAAAGTAATAAGAAAAGCATTCCTCATTCCAAACTTAGCACCCATTCTTCTGTGGATTGGAAGACTTAAAGCCGCTATTAGAAATGCGATCATTAAACCCAGAGAAACAAATATACCCTCTTCTTCAAATCCAAGAATTTGGGTGGCATAAATTGGGATGATAGTTGGAAGGATGCTAAAGCAATACCACACCATCGTATTTGCTATAACGAATTTTAAAAAGGTTTTGTTAGTTAAAGTAACTTTTAGAGATTCAAAAAACGAGGGTCTTTTTTCGAAATCCTCATCCTTTTCCTCTCTCTCTTTTACTCCATATTTTAAAAATGGAATCGTTACTACTATAATTATTATAGCAACTACGATACCCATAAGAAAATAATCAGGCATAATTTCAGGAATCTCACTATCATTCGAAGGAACCAAATTAGGAACCAGAATCATTGGAAGAAGAGAGCTTAATAATAAGGCAATTATCGTAGTACCTTTTATAAAGATGTTCACTGAAGCTCGCTTTTCTTCATTTGGAAACATCTCGGGGAATAATGCATTCACATTTACATCAAATAATGTATAGAAAAACTCGAATAGGATAATAGTCGCTAAAAACCAACTGAACTTAATTATTTGCCCCTCAAATGGAACCCAAAACATTAGTATCATTGTGATACTCAAAGGAATAAAGGAAATGACTAGAAAATATTTCCGTTTCCCCCATTTATCTTTCGCCTTTGTTCGTTCTGAGAGCGCTCCTAGTAATGGATCATTGATCGCATTCCAAATCCCCCAAACTATATATGCAACAAGCATATATGTCAACTCTATTTTCACTACTGTGAAATAAAACGTGAATATTAAGAATTGAAATATTTGGTATGTTAATTGGTCTGGGATTGCTGATAAACCGAATGAAACCTTTTCTTTCAAAGGAACTGTGTCTTCTCTACTCATTTTTTTCATTTATCAAAAATTATATTAGTTAGAATTCTACTCCTAAATATTTAAAGATTTAGATCTAAAAGCTTATAATCTTATTTTTACCATAATAAAGTTGAAATCACGGATAATCACAACCTATATTATATAGACTAAATTTATCTCCATAGAGATGGACTATGTATATGGACCAGTTCCCAGTAGACGGCTTGGAAAATCCTTAGGAATTGATCCACTTCCAAGTAAAACATGTAATTATCAATGCATTTATTGTCAATTAGGTAAAACAACGATTTTTACCAACGAACGTAAAAATTACTGTCCAAAACAAGATATTATAAAAGAAATCGATAAAGTTTTGACCAAAGATGAGCATAACTTTGATTATCTTACTTTTGTGGGGAGTGGAGAGCCAACCCTGTATAAAGATTTAGGTGAATTAATTCAATTTGCAAAAAAAAGAACTAATAGGCCAATATGCGTCATTACCAATGGATCGCTCTTATCTGAGAAAACTGTGAGGGATATTTTATTAGATGTAGATTTAGTACTTCCAACATTAGATGCGGGAAATAATAAAACCTTTAGGTTAATCAACCGACCTCATCCTGAAATTACTTTTGATAAATTAATAAAAGGATTTATGGAATTTAAAGAAAGCTTTACCAAAAAGTTCTGGATCGAAGTGATGTTGGTAAGAGAAGCAAATGATTCTAAAGATGAATTATTACAGATCAAATCGCGATTGGATGACATTCAACCAGACAGGATTGATATTAATGTACCCATTCGACCTCCTGCAGAAAAATGGGTTAAAAAACCGAGAGATAATATGCTACAACTTTTAGATGAGATTTTTGGGGATTATAAAGACATAAATTTTCCAGAGATGGGTACTTTTGGGAAATTTTCTTC
Source organism: Promethearchaeota archaeon (assembly GCA_008080735.1). Classification (GTDB taxonomy): domain Archaea; phylum Asgardarchaeota; class Lokiarchaeia; order Sigyniarchaeales; family SOKP01; genus TEKIR-8. The sequence goes on along the minus strand of SHMW01000024.1, from coordinate 29,858 downwards.
AGATTTTGAAAAAGAATTTCTCTCAATTATACAGCGACATCCAATGAGGCAAGAACAAATAATAAAAACATTTAAAACATCCAAAAACACAGAATCAAATATATTAAAAATGTTGGACATATTAGAAGGCAAAAAAATCATACAGAAGAATATTTATCAAGGTATGGTTTTTTGGAAATTAAAAAGCACCTAAATATTAATTCCTCAATATTATAGCTTTTATAATAGATTGGTAGATACTAGGATTAACTAATGACTAATTAGTATAAATAAAGTTTTAAAGATCTCATTTATTTTACAATACGATTGTTTTTTATAAGTTAAAAAGGAACAAGGGATAATTATGGCAAGTGAAGTGCATGATAGAACCAAATATGATATGAATTTATTGAAAGGGATTGTTATATGTAAAGAATCCGGAGAGTATTTGGTAGATTTAATTCTCGATTCAGATATCAATCCTATCCTATTATCTTCTTTTGTGGGCGCATTATCTCTTTTTGGAAAGGATTCGCTTGGGCGGATCGAAGAGATAATCATAAAGGGATTAAATGTTCAAATGATCATCGTGAATAAACATAGGCTCGTACTTATTACGATTTTAGACAAAGATTTTGTGAAGGAGGGAATACGGGAACAAGCGGAAAAGGCGCTTGATAATTTTTATACTCTGTATCAAGATGAAATTGACGAGTGTATTGAAGTGTGTAAATTTGATTCATTTAAAAAAATTTTGTATATGCAGATCGAAGAATATTTCCATAATTTACAAAATAGAGAGGAAGAATCTATGAAGGATTTCGGTTTCTTCACAGAGGCAATAAAAAAGATGAGAGAGAATTAATGCCAAGAACTTGATCTCAATCTTCTATCTCACGCTTTTTAAAAATTAGACTTCCCACCTCCACATTAAAAATACGTCTCATAAGGACACATTTTGCTTTTAATAAATAAAACAGATCATTATTGGGAATTGATTCTCCATTTAAAGTTTCAAAATTCCCTTGTCCTTTGGATAAAATCACATATTCTTTAGAAGAAAAATATCTTTTAAATTCCGGAGTAATGTCCTTTAAATCAATTCCCGGAGCTCCGCTAGATTCGATTACCTTCACCAATGAAGTCAAACTGATCTCTTCAGCATCCTCCATAGTAGCGTCATTTATAATTGGTCGTCTTCTGACGGCATAGATAATTTCTAAATTGGGATAAATTTCTTGAAGAATCTCAATCATTAATTTGTCGAATACGATCTCCCCACAATTATCTCCAAGAATTAACAACTTTTTCTTCTCTTCAAGTAAGGCCTTAAATTTTTGATAATCATTTATAGCGAGATTGTCAGCTGAAAAATTCTCAAGATCATCCACTAAGTCTATTTTATGTTGACTGGCAAAATCTATCGTATTTCCGAGAGCTGATACAATCAAGGCCTCAAATACAGGATCTTGCTTTTTTAAAACATGTTCTTTAGTGATATCGTAATATTTTAGAGCAAGATGGTTATATTCGTGTTTTAATTCTTTATAAGGATCATCTGTTCCCAACATCTCTCCGATTTTGGAATAGAGAAAGCTTCCCACTAAAGGTGCTGAGATAGAATCAAGATCTTTATCTAAGAGAAATTCCATTATACTTTTTTGTGTTTTTATAATTAAATCGCGATTCGCCTCAACTTCAAGCATTTTAAACGCTTTTAGGACTTGATTAAATAAACAACCGATACATTCGGGTTCGAGCTTCATCGTTAGATAAACATTCTTTATATAAGAAAAAGAAAGAAATAGTATAAATTCTGCTAAAAGTAAAAGCTAAAAGAAAAGTATATAATTTCTTATAGAATTTTTGAATAATTAGGTAAGAATCTAGAGATTAATAGAAAAATTCTAATAAAGTATATTAATTTGCTTACTAAACATTATATTAAATTATTATTTAATCAAACAAAAAAATAGGTTTGATATATGAGTGAAGAATCAAAAATAAAATTTAATGTCAAGTTAGTAATTTTTATAGGATTTGCTTTCTTTACAGCAGAAATAGCCTGGGCTCTTTATAATGCTAGAGTGCCTTTATTGTTGAAAGATTATCTTCCTGAATATGAATCAGGGGCACTTGTGCTCCAACTAGGGATTATTGGAATTTTAATGGCATTGGATAATATGCTTGGAGTTGTATTACAACCTATAACCGGCACTCTTTCAGATAAAACTCGAAGTAAATATGGAAGAAGAATGCCATTTTTAATGATCGGAGTCCCAATTGCTGCTGTTTTTTTTGCATTAATACCATGGGAAACTTCTATTTTAACATTACTGATATGGATGTTTTTCTTTGGTCTTGCAATGGGATTTTATAGAGCACCAGCAGTATCATTAATGCCTGATTTTGTTAAACCAGTAAATCGGAGCAAAGGTAACGCTATAATTAATATTTTCGGAGGAATCGGCGCTGCAATTGGATATGTGATGAGTCTTTTAGCAAGTATAATAACTCTTCAAGGATCTTTTCTCGTCGTATCTATCTTAATGGTTATTGCGTTAGGTGTATTGCTGTGGAAAGTTAAAGAATCAGAATCCTTTAGTTACCAAAAGATTCTCGAATTTGAAGCAAAAAAGGACGAAAAATTTGAAGAAGAAAAAGAACCAGGCTTGATTGCTAGCTTAAAATATATTTTAAAGGAAAAAGATAAAAGTACTTTAGCTATTCTATTTGCTATCTTCTTTTGGTTTGTCGCATATCAAGGATTAGTAGCTCTTTTATCTATTTTCGGAACTGATGTATTAGGGGTCAGTGATGATTTAGCAGGCTTTCTTCCCTTCTTCGTAGCTGGAGCTCTTATCATTACAGCGTATCCTCTTTCCAAACTAGCTAATAAGATCGGGAGGAGATTATGTATAAAAATAGGGCTTTGCATCCTTATTATGTCCCTCTTCATTGGTACGTTTTTAGCATTAGTGAAAAGTTTAATCGGAATTATGATTGTCTTAGCTATTGCTGGTGCAGGGTGGGCTTTGGTGAATGTTAATTCTATTGTGATAGTATGGGAATTAGCTCCTTCAAAAGAGAGGATTGGAACATATACTGGAGTATATTATTTCTTTAGTTTCATGGCGGCAATTTTTGGACCTTTTATTATGGGTTCTCTTACAGATCTGATGACTCCAGGCTTCCCCATTTCTCTGCTGATAAATGCGATAATATTTTTCGGAATTTCATTAATTTTGATGTTTTTCGTTAAGCGAGGAGAAGCGGAATTAACCGAGGAAATGAAACTGGAAGCAGAAAAAGCAATGTAAGGATAAAAATAAAATAATATACTTAAGAAAAAGGAAATTAAAGTTTGATATCAATGTTAATTGTCTTTATATCTTTAGGAATGCCCTTTGCTGACTTAATGTAGCCCATCAGTAGATTCTTGAGCATCTCTTCCATCATTTCATTCAGCGGAATTTCTTTCTCATTAATCTTCAGTTTTATATTATCAGTCATATTTAAAGTGTATTTCTGTATTCTTATAAACTTTAATCTTTTAATTTGAAAATAGAATGAGCTTAAGAAAAGTAAGAGCCTCTCTACTCTTATTATAAAAACTATTGGATGCTTAAACTCAGATTGTAGAGCGCCTCCGAGACTTCGTTCGTAAGATGGTGTTCAATTTTACAGCATATCTCATCTATCATATCGTTCTCATTAAGATTAAGTACATTAATAAAAAAGTCTTTAAGCACTTCATAGCGTTTTAAAATAATTTTGGCAATTTCTTTTCCTTTTTTGGTTAATCTCATGGATTTGCGAGGCTCCCAATCAATAAGTTTAAAATCTCTGAGCTTATAGAGCATATTTGTAACTGAGGATGGTTGTACTTCTAACATATCGGAAATTTCAGAATTTGAAACCCATCCACCTCGATTAGTTTTAGAGATGAGATAAATTACCTTCAAATAATCCTCGTGACTCTCTTCTAACTCTTTCATATCAATAAAAAATATTTAATTGGAATAAAAAAAAAAAAATTATTTTTGTTCTAGATCTGAAATTCTTTTAGAAATGTCTTCAAGCGCGTTTTTGATGTTGCCCATCTCGGATTCCAAGTAGTCCTTCTCTTGTTTGAGCATATTAAGCTGGTCTTCCTCACTCATAGATGTTGGAGGAACTCCACTGTAAGTCACCGCTGGAGCTCTATATGGTGCATAAGCGGGGGTTCTGAATCTTCCGCCCCGACCCCATGCCATACCTCTTCCATATCCCCAAGCACCACGACCTCGACCTCGTCCCCAGCCCCATGCCATACCCATTCCTGGGCCTTTTGTGAATCCGGGTGAACTATACCCTGCGCAGTATCCTAATCCTCGACCTGTCATTGACCCTTGGCCACCAGGTCCAGTACCATCTCCACCAGGCATTTTTTAATATCAACTCCTTCAATTTTATTTTGAATTTTTCTATTTAAGAATAAGTATTGGGATTTTAAAAACATTTCGAATGATTATTCATTTATTCTTAAAAAATACCTTATTTGAGAGAGGGATGCTTTCTTAACGATATCTTTTTTGAATAATTATCCAGAACCCCTTAAATCCTCTCTAATGAAGAAATTTTAAGAGTTTGATAACAATCTCTATAACCAACCTTTTCTATTTTCCATTAATCTAAGTTTTTTTTTATTGAATCGAATTGATTATCTTTAATTCTTGGAAGCGTATCTCTCCAAATTTTCCTATATTGATAAAAATATTCCGAAATATCTAGGGCACCCCCAAAAAGAGTTTCATAATTTTGTATTATATCTATTTTTATATAGAGAGGAAATAATTCAAAAAGGTGTATATCATATTTAGGAGGGGCTTTTTTTAGACCCTTTAATAATAATTTTCGCACACCGATGTGAAAAAAAATACTAAATAGGATGATTCAATCCTAAATCTCTCTAAGATTTATAAAGATTGAACTCCTTTTTACCATTTTAATGAATCCTCCGAACCTTATTCGAAAATCTTTTGCCATTCTTGCTTGAGAATCTTAAACCGATGATTAATGCGAGTAATCCCATAATACTGATTAATAAGAGAGGTGAATAACCGGGAATACCATTAGTATCATCACCACCTCCTCCATTTCCTCCGTCGTCAATGATTTCATATTCCGTAATAAAAACAGATGAGGTGTCCGTTAAAAGTGAAAAGCTTGATGTACCTCCAGTAAGATAAATATATCCAGAAGAATCATCGACAGCAATATCGTACGCAATATCTTCATTATCTCCCCCTAAAGTAGTATTTAGGAGCCTAGTTCCTGAATTAGAAAATTGAACCAATAATGCATCGAAATCTTGAGAACCAGAACTATTCGTTTTTCCTGCTACATAAAAATTGTCTGAATTATCTAGGGTAATTCCATATCCTACATCGATTCCATCTCCACGCCAAGTCTCTATTATAAGTTCATTTCCTTCCTCATCATATTTAGAAAGGAAGAGATCATTATCAATGACTCCAGTTATGGCAAGATTCCCTGCAGAATCGATAACTAAGTCATAAGCTGCATCATTGGTATTTGCTCCATCCCAAGTTTCATTCCATTGATAAATGTTTGAATTGTTGAATTTAAGAAGTAAAGCGTCGAAATCCTCACTTACTGATCTATTGGTCTTTCCGGCGATATAAATATTTCCCGTGGCATCAAGGGCAATTCCATATCCCATATCATCATTTCCTCCATCCCATGTTGTATTCCATTGATATTCCCCCGTATTGTTAAACTTGACTATAAAAATGTCGTAATCATCATCAGTTTGATTATAGGTTTTTCCTGTAATATAGATATTATTATTCATATCGAGAGCTATACCGAAAGCCTCTTCATATTCGCTTGTACCCCACGTTTTATTCCATAAAGGTTCATCCGCGTCTTTATCATCATAACATACCAAAAAAGCATTATAATCTCCACTTCTATTGTCTTTGCCAGTGATGAAAATATAGCCAGTATCGTTTAATGCGATATCTTTTGCTCGAGCGTCATAAAAACGACCATATTGACTTCCCCACCTGCTATACCATGTTTCTCCTCCTGTTTTATTATAGGCTGCGGTAAAAGCGTCAGAGTGGAGACTTGCGAAACTTCCCGTTTGACCGGTGATATATATTCTTCCCGGGCTGGCGACTGCCACACCGTCTCCATATTCTTCCTCATTCCCGCCCCAAGTTCCGAACCATTTTTGATGGAATTCTGTAGCTGAAGTTTTTATGGAAGCGTTAGTCAAGTTTTGTGTTCTCATTAATATGTCATTTCCCGTTAATATTCCTCCAAGAGGGATAGCTAAAATTACCAAAAGGAGAAGTATTGAAGGGAAGTATCCTTTTCTCTTCATATTTGTTGACCTAAATTTTTGTATACCTAGTAATAGATAAACTATATAAACCCTCAGACTTAGAAAACTAGATTGAAAAAAAGGGATGTTCTTTTTTAGAAGAAATTAATTTCCAAAATAACAGGATGTTTCTGAACTTCTAAGATTTTCACCTTCGAGCTATACTCTGGAGATTGTTTAAAATCAAATAATTTGGGTTTAGACCAACTATAATAGTGAAAAAAAGGCTTTTTATTTTAAGCTCCACACAATTTTTTGAAAATCATTTAGGGTTTTCATTTTTAAGAATGGTTGCAGTTGACATCCCAAGACCTACACACATTGATGAAATAGCATACTCTTCACTAGAATCCTCTAACTGGTGGAGATTGGTTCCAATTAACCTTAAACCCGTCATTCCAGTAGGATGACCTAATGCAATCGCACCACCCCATGCATTAAATCGCTCTTCACGCCAGTCTAAGCCTAAATCATAACAACATGCATAGATCACTGAACTGAATGCTTCATTTATTTCGATATATGCCATATCATCAAATGACATATTGGCACGTTCTAATACTTCTGGCATAGCCTTAATTGGTCCAGTCAATTGTAAAACGGGATCTGTTCCTACTACGGCAAAATTTAGAATAGTCGCGCGTGGGCGTAATCCATATTCCTCGGCAAGTCCACGAGTCATCCATAACTGTGCCCCCCCTCCATCACTGGTGGGACAACTATTACCCGCAGTTAAGAATGCATATTTCCTTCTGCCTACGATTGTTCTTAAATTGGATAATTTTTCCATGGACGTACTTGGTCTTGGCGTCTCATCTCGTTCTGTGAGCACAGACAACTCGGAATTTTCAGCAATCTCACCATTCTCATCCAAAATTGCATTTCCTTCATCATCTAAGTTCGGACACCAGATGGGTTCTATCTCTCTTCCCCGTTCCTCCCAATGATTAATTGCTTTTTGATGGGATCGTAAGGATAATTGATCAACTTCTTCTCTATACTCATCACGGGTTATTCCTGCTTTTTCCATCCACACTTTTCCCATAACATGAGCGGAGTTAATCTGCCCTGCGAATTGAGAGTCATATTTTTTTGCGCTTTCAATGACTTCGGGATGAGTCGTAATTTTTTTGTTAGGGGGAACCATTATTGGTCTACCTTTATCTTCATCAAATACATAAGTATCTGACATTATTGCATATCTATTCTGAACTTCTACTCCCCCACAGATCACACAATCGTTGATCCCAGAAGCGATAGCTTGCCATGCTAGCATGACTGCTTGAGCTCCGCTAGCACATTGACGGTTTAAAGACATCCCCGGTACACTGACGGGTAAATGAGCTGCCAAAGCGCACGTCCTACCTAAATCAAGAGCACAATCCCCTATTTGAGAATTACACGATACGATTGAATCCCCAATTAGATTCGGATCTATATCATTTCGGTCTAATAAAGTTCTATAGCAATGTACTACTAAATCATCCCCTCGATGACGAACTATTGTCCCTCTCTTTTTGCCTATAGGTGTTCGAACATAATCGATAAGAACAGGTTCTCGTTTAGGATCTTTAAAGTATTTCTCATAAATACTTACTGGTTTAGACATAACCTTTCACATCTCCTTTCGCTTAAATAATTTTGTTTATTATAAATATATATTCTCTATCTGAAGTACTTCTTGCAATTGAACTATTACTTACTAGTAACCATTATAATCTCGTTCTGTTTATAGCCAATTCAAAGTAGAATTAAGAGAATTATTGATTCTTATCTCTGTAAACAAAAATATTTATAAGTTCAAAAAAGAAATAGTTAAATTGTTATCTTTTTCACTAATAAATGAATCTGAAATAATTGATTTATTCAGCATATGTAATTTTATTGATAAATAACTATAATTGGAATAAAATAAAACTATGAACGAATTAACAATTGATGAATCATTAGAACGCTTTAAACAATCACTTTCTCTATTAAATGTGGTTTTTAGCCGAAAACGCTACCGCAAAGAAATTATAAATCAGAAAACAGGCTTTATTTTTAATGCTAAATATCAATTTAGCACTCGTGATGGGGAATTTGATTTTTATTTAATTTTTGATAATGGAGAGATCAGCACAGGAGAAGGAAAGGTTGAGGATCCTAACATTACTATTTTTTATAAAGATAAAGCAACCTTAGCTGAAACTTGGAACAAGAGTGCGGACGAGACACTTGAATATTTGCTCGACAATCGAATGTCTTATAAAGGAAACATGACTTATCTCACAAAATTTTCATACCTCACAACTGTAGCAACGGGCGCAAAAATAAAAGATTATAAAGGTCCAGAAAATCAATTAATCTGCTCAATCGAAGAAATCCTACGAGGAGAGGAGAAGAGAAAACTTGAAAATGAAAGTCTGGATAGAAAAGTTGATAATGTACAATTTCTAGAAGATCCTTATTTATCCAGATATTCAATAGATGACTTTCCTCGTATAAAACTCCTAAAAGCAAGGCGCAGAGCATTAAAACCCGCAATTTGTATCGAGCGCGCAAAATTACTTACAGAATACCATATAGAAAATGGGTTTGAAACTGATCCAGAGGATAATCCAATCGATCCAGAATTAAGACAAGCAAGAGCCGTAAATTATATTATGAGTAATAAAGTACCAATTATTCATAAAGATCATCTTATTGCTGGTTCAACTACTTCAAAAGAAGTAGGCGTGCCAATTTATCCTGAATTAATAGGTACTGCGGTCTGGCCTGAGTTGCGGAGTATAGGAAACCGTAAACTAAATCCCAACGATATAGATCCTAAGGATGCGGACATTTTAAGCCAAGAGGTTTTTCCGTTTTGGATGGAACGAAACGTAAGGGAATATTGCCGTGCGGAGTTTGATGATCCTGTTTCGCAATGGCTCGAGGAGTGTTGGGTATTTTATTTTATGATGAAAAATAATGCAATTTCTCACACAGTTCCGGGATTTCCTATGATCTTGGGAAAAGGGTTAGAGAAAATCAAAGCAGAAGCGTTTGAAAAAGAGAAAAAGGCAGACTCAGCCAATAAGAAAAATTTCTATAAAGCGATTCAAATTGCTATTGAAGGAGTTTTAAGCTATTCTAACAATCTGAGTGAAGAAGCAAAGAGAATGGCAGAAAAATTAGATCCAAAACACCCCGATCAAGCCAAACGAATTGAAGAATTAAAAGAAATTTCACGAATATGCGCTAAAGTCCCCGCGAAACCCGCCGAGACACTTCATGAGGCTATACAATCACTCTGGACAAGCTTTGTTTGTATCCATTGTGAAAACGCGAATTCAGCGATGTCAATTGGCCGGTTAGATCAAATGCTTCAGCCATACTTTATCCATGATATTAAACAAGCAAAAAAACCCGAAAAACGAAATCAAATTATACATAATGCCATTGAACTTATAGGATCATTATTTTTAAGGATAAACGACCACGATCCCTTGGTACCCTCCATTGGAAATAAACTTTTCGGAGGGAGTTCTTCTGATGATACTGTTACCGTAGGTGGCGTGGATAGGGAGGGTAATAATGCGGTTTGTGATATGAGTTTTATCATCCTAAAAACAAATGAGATGTTATGCTTCCAAGACCCAAATATGAATGCCAGGTATTATCCTGGTATAAATTCGGAAGAATATTTACGGCGTTTAGTGGAAGTAAATGTAAATATGGTTTCATCTCCTTCTATCCATAATGACAATGCTATGATCGAGGCTTTAGTAAATGAAGGGTTTTCAGTTGAAGATGCTCGTGATTGGGCTGCAACTGGATGTGTGGAACCTACTATAGTGGGTAAGCATTACGGCCATACGAATGCGATGTTATTAAATCTTGTTGCCCCGCTTGAAATGGCTCTAAACAACGGAATCCACCCTTTAATAGGAGAACAAGTGGGCCCAGAAACAGGCTTACCATCTTTGGATAAATTTCCCACATTTGAGGATTTTTATAAAGCATATAAAACTCAACTAAGCTATGTAATCCAGAAATCTATAGAAATTAATAACTATTTGGGAAAAACCCACCAATATATTCATCCAACGCCCTTATTATCCGCTTTTTATAAAGGTCCGCTAGAAAAAGGTAAAGATCTTATCCAAGGAGGTGCAATTTATAATACATCTGGAGTTGCCTTGGTTGCTTTAACAGATGTAATTGATAGCTTACTTGTAATTAGAGATTTGATTTATAAAAAAAAGGAATTAGATTTTTCAAAATTGCTGTATGCATTAAAAGATAATTTTGAAAATGGTTCAGCCCAGCTATTAAATTTAATTGAACAAGTGGATAAATTTGGTTCTAATGAACCTGGAACTAAAGAAATTGCGGACGATCTCATTAACTTTTGCTACAGGGAATACAAAAAAACTAAGAACTATCGGGGAGGGGATTACTTAGTCGGCTATTGGTCAATTAGTTATCATGTTGGATACGGAATGTTAACTGGTGCTTTACCATCTGGAAGAAAGGCAGGAAAATCTCTCACTCATGGACTTACACCCGCCCCTGGACGAGAAGATCTTTTACTTCAAAATATCAAGACCATTGCGAGTTTAGAACATCTTAAAATGCCGAATAATGCATCCTTTAACGTAAAATTAGTACCACACGCGACCGATTCTCATACCCAGACCCTAGATCTCTTTACAAGTTATGTTCAGAGTTTTATTGATTTGGGTGGAATGCAATGGCAATTTAACATCGTGACCTCCGATACTCTCAGAAACGCGATGGAACATCCCGAAGACTATCGTTGGTTAATAGTCCGAGTTTCGGGGTATAACGCATATTTTACTAAAATAAATGAAAACATGCAGCGAGAAATCATTGAGAGAACAGAATTCCATTCGAGATAGTATATAAAAAAAATTACTTCTTTTTTTCCTTTTTTGCTTCTTTCTACCGATTAATTGCATAAAGCTCTCTAAATCCAATTATAGGATATCCATTTAATAAGAAATACATCTAATTATAATGCAATACATTCATTAAAAAAGAGTTGAAATTCTATGGTATATAACTTTGAAACAATTAAATTTGAACTTCAAGATAATGGAATCGGTATTTTAATGCTAAACCGACCAGATAAATTAAATGCGATGTCTTTTCAAATGATAGAGGATTTACATAATTTATTCGATGATTTGATGGTTAACCTTAATTGTCGTGTATTGATTTTAAAGGCAGCTGGCAGAGCATTCTGTGCGGGGTTAGATTTAAAAGAGTCAACAATCCTTCAATCCAAACGAAAACCAGACGAATTAAAAGAAAAATTTTATTTTATCGATGTGCCAGAGAAGGATATTATAAAAGCAAAAATGTACGGACAATGGCGCACGGGTCAATTAATTGTTAAAATGAGGAAGGTTAGTCAACCCATTATCGCATTAATCCAAGGCGCCGCATCAGGAGCAGGATTTGCGTTTTCTCTAGCTGCGGATATGCGTATAGCAAGCGAGAATGCGAAATTCAATAATGCATTCATCAAAGTGGGATTCTCTGGTGCTGATATGGCAAGCAGTTATCACCTCCCGCGATTAATAGGGATGTCACGAGCGGCGGAAATTCTCTATACTGGACGTTTTGTAGAAGCTGAAGAAGCTGAACGAATTGGGTTGGTGTTAAAAGTAGTAAAAGGGGATGATAATGATTTATTTGATGCAGGATTAAACCTTGCTCAAAATCTGCTAAGTAAAAGCCCATTAGGTCTACGTATGACAAAGGAAGCGATAAACCTCTCTATGGATGCACCCAGCTTAGAAACGATTATTCAATTAGAAAATCGTTCCCAGATGCTTTGTTCAACGTCTGATGATGTGATGGAAGGCGTCCAAGCATTTTTTGAAAAGAGAGAACCCGAATATCCATTAAAATAATTTTAAATTCTCACTTTTTCTTTATTAAATTCTTGACTACCAAGACACCCATTTAAAAAATGATTTGATAAAAGTCCATTTAGCTATGATTTATATATTATTCAATGGTATTTATGTAACATATGGCAGATGAAAACTCAGAATCAGATGAGAGTAAATTATCTATTTTAAGAAAACGAGTGAGATCTTTATTTTCGAGTATAGAAAGAAATTTTACCACTCTCTATCAAGAGGATGAGGATTATGTTCGGCTTAGCTTACCAATCTCAAAAGCTGAAGAAATGGCAGTTGACAAACTTGAAAACTATATTGCAAACCATAAAATAAATGTTTATATGCGTGAAGGAGAAAAGGAAGATATACCTTGTATCAACGAAATTTACCACAAATCATGGATTGCCTCTAAACTTCCTATGAAAAATGTAACCGAAGAATTATTCTTGGAAATTTTTGAAGATCCAGATACACGTTTTTTAATTGCGGAAATGGATTCTCAAGATGTTGGATTTATCTTAGTAGAATTTAATAAGTTGAACAGAGAGATTGGGCTTATATCTGGCTTGGGTGTCTTGCCAAAGTATCAAGGGAAAGGACTGGGAAAATACTTGGCACTAGAGGCGTGGAATTTTTTCAAGGATAAAGGCATTAAGGAATTGCGCTGTGAAGTCTATGAAAAGAACGAAGTTGCAATTTCTTTTATAAAATCTTTAGGATTTGAAGAGTATGGGAGCTCAGAAGGCATATATACTTTAAAATAATTATCTTAGTGCTTCATTTTTGCTATTCTTTCTAACTCTATTCTCATGGGCATATAGTTCTGGATGCAGTTTCAAATCTATGATTCCCAAGACTAATAATAGTAGTCCAAAAAACGCGGCAGTATAGCCAATTAATTCATACGCATTGAGGGAAATGAAAGCCAATGAAAAATATCCTATTTGTAAGTAACCCGTTGCGATAAGTGGCATAGTTGTTTGGGCAATGGATTGAAAATTTGTCGCATAACCTGAGGCTGTGCCTTGTTTGTCAGATTCTACTGCTTTGGTCATATTGGATTGTATTAATGGAGGCAGAAATGCCATAACATAACCAAACGGGATAACGAATACAAAAACCATCCAGTAATCATAGAGAAATGGATAGAAAAGAGATACTAATACTGCCATAGCAAAAGTAAACAGATAGATGTTCTTTTCCCCAAATTTCTTAATGACTTTTTTCATCAAAAAACCTCCATATATCATCACGATGGTCGCTCCAAACGTCATCACTACTCCGATGGCTGATGGATCGGCGTTATATCGCTTATCCATAACGAGAGCTAAACTTGAATTGAATAGCACGGTAATGCTAAATGCGATAAATAATTGTACAAGCCGAATAATAAGACCTTTATTCCAAATGGATCTTTTTCCTTCCAATTCAAATTTTTTAGTCATTTCACGCTTTAAATCTTCTCGTCTCTCTGCTGGCATACTTTCAATTAATACTTTTGAAGTTAGAATTATACTTGTAATCGCCATCCCACATGCAACAAACGCAGGGTATCTCCAATTAATAGAACCTAATACACCACCTAAACTCGGACCCAGAATCATTCCTAAGGCATAACTGACCGTAATTTTCCCGATCTCTGCAGATCGCGTCTCTGGGGTAGTTATATCAGTGATATAGGCCCTGATTACTGGAATTTGCCCACCAAAGATTCCGTCTAAAATTCTTGATAAAAATATCACTAATAGAGAATCAGATAATCCTAGGACAAGAAATGCGGCAAATGTACCCGCTTGCGAAATAATTAAAATAGGTTTTCGCCCATATTTATCACTTAATTTTCCCCAGATGGGGCCGAATATGAGCGCTGTAAACGCATTTGATGATATTAACACTCCAACAATTATATCTTCGGCACCATAAATTTTTGCAATTTTTGGCAATAAAGGAAGAACCATCGAGTAACCAAGCACATCTACAAATATGCTTAGCATAATGGTAAAAAAGGCGGTTTTCACATTCACATTATACTTCTCGAGATTAAGTTTATTAGGTTTGTTCTTAGAAGATTCGATAGTCATTAGTGTGTAGAAATTTAATTAGAATTAAATTTAAGAATTTCACAATCCATTTAAATTCTATCATACAATGTAATACATATGTAATTTATAATTTCCACCCAAATGATTTTCAATGACATCAAAGGTTAATAAAGCGAAGGAATCGCATGTAATGAGCCTAAGAATGGATCATGAGATGTATGAAGAATTAATTGAATTATCGGAAAAATATAAGGTAAATAAAAGCCAACTCCTCAAACGAGCATTCCGAGAATGGGATTCCATAAAAAGGCATGCGCTAGAAGAAAATCTAATTATTGTGGGTAAACCATTCTTCGCGAAGTTGCTCAGTTTAGTGGATTCTGAACGAGTCAAGAAATTAGGACGATTGACTGCTCGAAACCTCGGAACGAAGATAAGATTCCAGCTAGCAGAAAACAATACCGATATTACAATTGAAAAGTTTCTTGATTTTTTTATCGAGGGTGTGGGGAAAAAATCCTTTGCGTGGTTTAATCGGATAAACTATAAATTTACAGAAGAGAAGAATTTTATAATCTTTGGAAACCATTCCTTAAATCAGAACTTTTCTCTTTATGTTATGGAAATTCTCCAATATCTCATAAAAGATTTTTATATGTATAACATTGATAATGAAGAATCTAGATTGTCATCTAATAGTATTCATTTGAGATTCAAGAAAGAATAATCTATAAGATGGAATTTTAATCTTCACCATTCGAAATATTTGATTTCATATTAAAAAGTTATGAAATTTGCTGTTTAAATACTTACAGAAACTAAACTTTTAAAAAATCAGATACTCGCTAAGAAAAAAGAGAGATTAATAAGGAGTTGAAATTTCCTTTGCCTTTCTTGCTTCATCTGAGTTCTTTTCGATTAATATTTTAATCGTTTCGTCACAATACTTTAGCCAAATATCTATTGGGTTATGCTTATTTTTATTTTTCATAATAATAACATACTTTGGCTGATTATCTAATATTAATTTAGGATTTGCTATATAAAAGTGTTTTTATGTGTTACTTATTATGTTCTTGTGGAATAAAATAAATTAAAACCTATTAATTTTAAAAATTGCCCACTAAATAGAAGAGTAATAGAATCAAATGGAGTTCTCTCCCGATATAATTTATAATAACTACCAAAATAACAGATATTCTCTCTCAAAAACTGTAGAATTATTATTAATTCTAATCGAAAATAGTTATCACCCTAAAATAAGATTGAAATCACTCAAAATAATAGTTTCTATAGCGCCTAAATCCGACAAAACTTATATGGCTCTAGAATATTGTGTTATTAGCGATGAATTTGACCAAATCAGGGCCAAAGCTGTAGAATCCTTAATTCGATTTTTTAGACACAAAGCAATCAATGTAATACTGTGGACTATCAGAAATGAAGCATCTTTCTTGGTTCTAAAATCTATTAGAAAACAATTAAACAAGATTGATGCTCCCATTTTGCTTAACGAATTTAAAGATAGAATGGAACGCATATCATCTAAGCTTAAATTAAGAAGTAGAGATTTAGGTGTTATATTGGATGTTTCAGAGACAATTGAAAGTGTTAATATCTGGAATGAAAACCAAGAGACATTTTTATTTATCCCTCCAACCACCATAATGCTCGTGAAAGACAAATCTATCAGGGGTTTAAGCCTCTCCTTAGTGAAGAAGTTGCCTCAATCAATTTCTCAATTACCGCAAGTAGAGCTTTTAGACTTGAGCTATAACTATCTTAAGAAGCTACCCCATTATTTAACCAATTTAAAATCACTAAAATACTTGAATCTGGCTTCAAACGAGCTAAAAAGTTTCCCTTTAATTTTTAAAAGTTGGAATATAAAAAATCATTTAGAGTTGAATCTTTCAAATAATCATATAATGAACATACCGGATTGGATTGAAAATCTATCCTATCTAAGAAAATTGGATTTAAGCAACAATCTTATCGAAACCATCCCAAAAAATCTGTTCAAATTGAGCCATCTCGAAGTTTTAGATATTTCCAATAACAAAATTAGTTATATCCCCGAAAAATTATATGAATCGGAAACCATCCTTAAAGTTATAATTTAGTTTAGATAACAAAAATAGAGTATATTCTCTAACAATTTATATCCTAAATTGATTTGAATTTTTTGTACTTCTCTTTCAGCCGATTTTTTTCTAGCAAAATGGATTTATAAAGTTGTTCGGAGGTTTCAGGAGGGACCATATGATCCTCTACTGATCTGAGTGAGATGGCATTGGAAGGACAAATGAAGACACAGTTTCCGCACCCGATACACCTTTTTTCCTTTATCGTGGCCTTATCATCTTTAAGGGATATTGCTTCCATTTGACATCGTTCGATACAAGCGCCGCATCCTACACAAGAATCCAGATCTATAAGTGCATAATAATTATTTTGGGCGAGTTTTGACGGATTATGGAGGTGTTTCAAACCAGCAGTAATGCCGCAACAGCAAGTACAACATCCACAAAAGAACAATGATTCTTGTGTATTTTCTACATTTAAGATTAACCCATCCTCTTCATTTTGTTTAAGGATATCTAAAGCCTCTTTTTTAGATATTTCTCGTCCCCATTCTTGATCAATATATAATTGAGCCATCCAATCAACGGCCATACATATTTCCCTCCTTTTAGTTACTTTACATGGTCTTTGGATCATATCAGTAGCAATTTTGCAGATACAATCAGTTACAGCAAATGGTGGGATCGCGGTGTCAAAAATCTTCCGGATATTATCATATGTGGATATATTTATCTTGGATTCTATACTCTGTTCGATTGGCACGGTGCGAAGTTGGGAAATCTTGGTTCTCATAATTTCGTAGCCAAACGCTTCTTTTATGTAATGAAAAACATCCTTAATTAGTTCCTTATTTAATCGTTTTAATTGATATTCGTAGAAACCCACTACTAAGGGGGCGTTTGCATATTGTTTCTTTTTGGCTTTATGCCTAAAGTTAATAAGGCCATCTTTCACCATTTCACTCAGTAAGTGTTCGAAATCCCGAAGTGAGATGTTTTTTCTCTTCGGAAAAGATTGGTATATGGTTTCCACGTCTTGCCATTTCCAATTGAGAAAAGTCGCGATATAAGCTTGTTGAGGTGTAAATAATGCTTTTAATATCTTTATTTCGACTCCAGATTTCGTTTCCGGATATCCTATGGGCATATTGTCAAGATGGTCCCTTAATTTGTGATATATCCCCTTCTTTTGTTTGAACATAAGGAAATAATTTCAAGTAATTGAGTATAAATGTGTCAATTATATTAAAAAGGATTTCTATTTTTGAAAAACCATATTTTCAAATATAAAGGTTGTAATTGATACCTATATTCCATATCCAATTTATGATTTATTTCTTTAAAGGAGTGAAATCCTGATAAATTGTAAAAAGTTTTATTTTCAAATATCAAATTAATTTTTAACAATATAGACTAAATATAGAAGTGAAAAAATGGAATATGAAACTATAAAATTTGAGCTAAGAGAGAATGGTATTGGTATTTTATCGCTTAATAGACCCGATAAACTAAACGCAATCTCATTTCAAATGGAAGAGGAACTTCACGACCTTTTGGACAACCTTTCAACTAATCTAGACTGTAGAGTGGTCATCCTAAGAGCAGAAGGGCGTATCTTTAGCGCAGGCACGGATCTTCAAGAGGGATTAATTCTAAATTCGAAAAAGAAGCCTGAAGGATATGATCAATTTTATTATTTAGAAGTTCCAGAGCCTTTAAAGAGAAAAATCTATCATCAATGGCGAATCAGCGAATTAATTATGAAAATTCGGGAAATAAGCCAACCAATAATTGCGTTAATCCATGGATCTGCTGCCGGGGGTGGGTTGGGATTCATATTAGCTTCGGATATAAGGATCGCTACTCCTGAGGCAAAATTTATCAATGCATCGATTAATATCGGACTCACGGGCGCTGATATGGGGTCAAGTTATTTTCTCCCCAGACTTATTGGAATGTCTAAAGCTGCTGAAATTATGTATACTGGAAAAGCTTTAACTGGAGAAGAAGCTAAAGAGCTGGGGCTAGTATCAGACTTGGTTGATAAAGAAGCCCTATTAGAAAAAGGGCTTGAAATTGCAGAAGAAATGCTAACAAAAAGTCCTTTAGGATTGCGTCTCACAAAACGAGCCATTAATTTAACATTAGACTCTCCCTCTCTCAATAACGTACTTCAATTTGAAAACAGTTCAATCATCCTTGCGTTTTCTTCACAGGATATGATTGAGGCATCTACAGCTTTTTTTAAAAAGAAAAAACCAAATTATCCGCTAAAATAAATCCACGTACCAATCAAAATAAAAAATATCAAAAAATCTTCAAAAAATCTTCAGAAAAGGCTTTCGAATAATTTGAATCTAATGATTGATATTTTTTTATTATTTTTTTATAGACTCAATTATTATAAATAATTGAAATATTAGATCTTGTAAGTGGATATTGTTTGCTCAACTCCAATATGAGAAAATTTATACTGTAGTGATTCGTTATGAGTAAAAATTGTGCAAAGTGTGATGAATCTGCGATTACTAAATGTTCTGAATGTAAGATTCCCTTATGTAAAGATCATGCAGAACATGGATATTCTATTGCTCCTCAATATTCAGAAGTAAAATGTTATGAATGTAACGAAAAAAGTCAAAATAGGATTAAACTCACGGGAGCTATCATCAGTATAGCACTATTTATTAGCACTTTTATTCTGCTTTTTTATTTTGGTACACACATTCCTTGATGGATTTCCCCTTTTGATTTAGGTAAAAAAATTAATCAATTATTCGATTAGGCGGTTAAAAATGGGAGCATCATCGGTAATGCCATTTTAGGATTCAATTTAGCTTGGAAGATACTTAGCCTTGGATCTCCGCATCCTTTTTGTTAATTGATATATACATAGATATCTACTTTTCATTATTAATTAGATGGAGAGTATGGATTTTTCTAAGTTTTGATTATAGAGTATGGATTTATGCTAATACTTAAAAGCTCAAAATTTAATAGTATCTTTTTTCATTTCTAGATCAATATTATTTTGTCGTAGAGAAAGAATTATGCTTGTCAATATCAGTATTCTTATGTTCATCCTCGCTATGATGGTGTTAGAAATCCCCGTTATAATCTACTTATTGGATAATTTCCCTATGAACTTAAGAATCCTTATTATTCTTATAATCGAATTCGCCTATTTCTCCTTGATATGGTTTTTGTTCTGGCTTTGGGATATATTACCACTCCCAATTGGCGTAAGCTTGGGGGTAGGGTTTGGAGCTTTTTCAATCGCGATATTTTTAATCGCGGTTTTTGTAGCGAAAAAAGAGGCACCATTAAAATAATTACAGTAAACAGAACATATAAAAAAAAAGAGAAGAAGTAGAAATTTATGCTACTTATTGAATTTGAACCTTAGGTTCAATCGGCGTTGCCCCCTCGAAGTTAGTAATGACAGGACAATGTGTAAGAACCTGGTCCATCATTTCTTGGACTTTTTCTTTGGGCGCTTTCGCTTTGATGCGAATTACAGGCTCGAGGGATTTGTAGCCTGGTAATTCATCATCGTCTAATCCGAAAATTCCAGATAAATTGATTTTTCCTCTGGAAAACACAGTCATCTCTTCAATCTCAATGTCCATAATTTTTGCCCAAAATCGTGTAACCGCTATTAAACAAGATCCTATACAAGCTAAAATCGCTAATAAAGGACTTGGACCTTCATCTGTACCATCTAATCCTGCTGGAGCGTCAATAACAAATTCGTGATTGGATGCTCCCATCGTGGCCTTACATTGCATTCCTTTTGGAAGCATTTCACATTTTACATTGAAGTTTTTTTCTCCTTTCGTAGGATCTCCTTTAATTGCTTCGTATGTTTCTCTAAAACTCATTTTTTTCAACCTTTTTATATTTTTAATGAATATTTAAGTTGTGAATAAATAATCTTAATTTTAATTTAAAGAATAAAAATCTGATTATAGTGAATATAAATTCATAACTATTCACATGTTTCTAAACCTTCTTAAACTAGGATTTCAAGAATCCTTAACAGATCAGATTACTTTTTTTATCTAACATTACCCAAAGATTTTTCATATTCATCAGCATCAACTATTCATAATATAAAATATTGAAGGTAAAAAAATATGGAACCAAAACCAGTTTCAGATTCTCAAGTAGAGATTTCTCAGATCATGATGCCCCCAAACGCCAATCCCGCGGGAAATGTATTTGGGGGAGTGATTATGGGCATAATTGACAGTTGTGCATTGATCGTGGCCTCGCGACATACTCACATGAATTGTGTAACCGCCTCTGTCGACAGATTAGACTTCCTTTCACCTGTTTTCATCGGAAATGTAGTGATTGCGAAAGGTTCAGTAAACTATGTTTCGAAAAGTTCGATGGAAATTGGAATAAGTGTCGATGCGGAATGCCTAATAACGGGTCGAAAGGCACATGTTGCAACAGCCTATCTTACATATGTTGGTTTAGATGAAAATGATAATCCATCAAGGATTCCGGGACTGATCCTTGAAACTGAGGAACAAGAAAGGAGATATAAGGAAGCTGAAGAGAGAAGAAAAAATCGATTGAAGAAGATCCGAAAGATCGAACCTCAAGGTCCATGTATGGTGAGAATCGAGAATTAAAATAAATTACCTTTTTTTTCTTTTTATGATTAGGAAAATAAGGATGATACTATCATTTCTCAAATTGTCTTATTCTAAAAAGGAAAATTCGCAATAATATGGGTACATATTTTTTAAATAGAGTTATGTAGAACTTAATCGAGATGATTTAAATAAGTACATATCCTTATAGATAGTAGATATGAGCAAGATCGATATTGACGAATTATTAAAGATTCTTCCAAAATTAATTCGGGAAAATGATACGGTAAAGGGAGCTATCATTAGTGCTCTATCGGGAGTAGTTGCAACTCATGATGATATTGTAAAACTTACCGATTCTATGGATAAACGATTCGAGCATATGGATAAGCGATTTGAATTTATAATAGACCAAATGGAAAAACGGACTGAGCAAGTGGATAAACGATTCGAGCAAATGGATAAACGGTTCGAACAAGTGGATAAACGATTCGAGCAAATGGATAAACGATTCGAACAAGTGGATAAACGATTCGAACAAGTGGATAAACGATTCGAACAAGTGAATAAACGATTCGAACAAGTGGATAAACGATTCGAACAAGTGAATAAACGATTCGAACAAGTGGATAAACGATTTGAAAGCCTAATTAATTTAGTAAATACAGGCTTTACAGAAGCGAGAAAGGATAGAGATTCATTACGAATTGCTATTTATTCAATTAGTTCTCGAGGGGGAGAAAAGTTAGAAACCTTGATTTTAAATATGCTCAGTGATAAATTATTACAAGAAAATATAGAAAAAAGCGATATCGCTCGTCAAGTTTTGATAGATCGCCAAGGAGAAGTATACTTTGAAAATTATAGTACTGATGTTGATATAGTAATTAAAGACGGAAAGACCTTTTTGATGGAGGTTAAATCAACTGCTGATAATCGCGATATTTTTGATTTACAAAAAAAGGGAGAATTATACAATAAATTAACAGAAAAGGAATACGATGGATTAATATTAGCATGCTTGGAGATAAATCGAGCTAATTTTGAGTTAGCAATAAAGCAAGACGTGCATATAATCGCGGGAGCTATTATCTAGCTTTTTTCTTCTCTTAAAAAAGAATTGACCCAATATTTCCACCATCTCAATTTGATTCTTGTTTTATTTTACTTTAATATCTATAATTCACACATTCAGCTGGAATTATTAATAAATTAACTATTTAATAGTAGATAAATTCAGTCTATTTAAATTAGGATTGAATAGATCTATATTGAAAAATATAAAATATTCCGAGACTAACTTTGTAACTGAAGTACAAGAAAAGAAGATATAAGAAGGCTGAAGAGAGAAGAAAAAACCAATTGAAAAAGATCCGAAAGGTCAAACCTCAAGATCTATGCATTATGTGAATTGATCGATAAAATTTTAAAAGTAAATATCCATTTTAAGATTAGTTTTGGGATTTCTGATTTAGTTGTTTTTTTCAAATCTGTCAATACGTTTTAAATCTGTGGAAAACCATATGATAAGAGAGATAATTATTCCAAAAATAGCATATAAAGACCATAATGTGGAGATACCGATAAGTTGTGATAAAGGACCGGCTATAACTACTGAAATGGGAGTAATTCCTGCGGATATTACGATTGCAATTGAAATCACCCTTCCTTGTTTATCCTTTGGAACTTTAGTCTGAATGAGTGTGAAAAACATAGTATTTACAACGGGTAAAAATATTCCATAGATGAATCCTCCAATTATCATCATAATGAAAAATTGAAATGGGGATAAGGCGACTACCAAATAACCAAAATTACCTGAAAGAATTCCAAAAACAATTATTAGAACTTTTCTATCCCATTCTTTTTTGATTGTGACGATTATTGCACCACCTAGTATTCCTAGGCTCATCGATCCTGAGACAATAGCATAAATTAATTCAGTTCCAGAATTATCAACAAGGATAAAATTGGACATTAAGGTTTGAAGGGGCTGCTCAAAAAAGTTAGCAAATGTTGCTAAAAATAACAAAACTAATAATCCGGGAATAATTCGTATCGTTTGCATACCTTCTTTCATATCATTTTTAAATTTGGAGATATTCAGACTTTCATCTTCCTTTTTTCTGATATCTGGAATTTTTATAAGAATTAAGGGAAGAATAGCAATTAGGAATGTAATAATGTCAATCCATAAAGCAATTTCGATTGGGAAAAAGAAAATAACAACTCCAGCTACTATTGGTCCTACAATCCCAATAAAACTTGTAAAAAGATAATTAATTCCATTAACTCTACTAAGATGCTTTTCTGGAACCATAGTAGGGATAATTGCATTCGAAGGAGGAAAATGAATATGTTGGAAAATAGATCTTAGAAAATTTACAATCAATATAGCAGCAAAATCAACAGTATTAGTCATAAACAATATAATTAACGCAAGAGTTGTAATTGCTTGAGAAGTATCTGCAAATGCAATCATTTTCTTTCTATCTATTTTATCAGCAAAAACTCCTGCTATTGGGCTAATAATTATAGGAGGTATAAATGAAACAAAATAAACTAAAGAAGTAAGAACCTCATCCTGATATATAATCGTTATCCATATTGGTATAACAAACTGGACAATTGAAGATCCTAATAATGAGAAGATTTGTCCAATCCAAAAACATATATAATGTTTAAAGGTTGTATTGTTTGGCCTAGGTTCCATATATTAAGAAAAATTGTGCCTAAGTTAAATTTTCCTCTTTTTTAGAGATTATTCATTTTTTTATAATAGATAAGAAAAGCTTATTTAAATTAGGTTTGAATAGATGTAACATCATAATTTAATTTGGTTTTTAATAAAGAATGGAAGATGAAGCAAAAACTGTATCAGAATCCCAGACTCAAATCGCTCAATTAATGATGCCTGAGGATGCGAATCCTGCGGGGAATGTGTTTGGTGGTGTTATACTAAAGCTTATTGATCAAGCAGCAGGTATCGTTGCTTCCCGTCATACTCACCGCAATTGTGTAACGGCGTCTATAGATCGAGTTAGCTTTCTAAATCCTGCTTATGTTGGTAATGTTGTGTTTGTAAAAGCTTCATTAAATTTTGTTGGTAATACTTCGATGGAAATCGGTGTACGCGCAGAAGATGAATGCTTAATTACCGGAACTCGTGGCTACATCGCATCTGCCTATTTAACATATGTTGCTTTAGATGAGAATGATCAGCCAGTAAAAATACCAGATCTAATTTTAGAAACTGAAGAACAAAAGAGGCGTTGGAAAGAAGCTGAGCAGAGGAAAAAGGAGCGGATGAAGCGAATTCCTAAAGATTATGAAAGAAAACAGCAAGGCTCTTGTATTCAGCGTCCGGAAAAACTTAAGAAATGTACAGAATAAACAAAATTTTTATCTTATCTCTTTTTTTTGAATTTAGATAATGGATCTAATTATTGGGTTATCAATTTATCTATTGAAATAAGATCTGAGACAAATGAATATACCAAAATTTAGAGATGTGGTTATTATTGAGGGAGCTCGAACCCCAATCGGGCATTTCGGAAAATCCCTACGAGATGTTCCCGCGCTGGATCTTGGAGCGATAGCAATCAAAGAAGCGGTAAAAAGAGCGAATATTTCGGAAAAGCTTGTCGATGATGTAATTATGGGTGCTATACATCAAGAGGGGATGGGAAACAATCCCGCAAGGATAGCTGCCCTCAAAGCGGGTATTCCACACACATCAGGAGCACTCACAGTTAATAATGTATGTTCTTCGGGTATGAAATCTGTGGAAATTGCTTATCGCCAGATCGCAATGGGAGAACATGACATCATCATCGCTGGTGGGATGGAAAGCAACAGTCAATGTCCTTATATGTTAATGAATGCACGATGGGGGTATCGCTTGCATAATCAAAAATTAGTCGATGCACTTTTTTATGATGGATTTAATGATACCTATGGTGTTTATGGGAATTATAGGCATGTTGGAGAAACCGCAGAAAGAATTATTAATGATGCTCGAATTCTTTGTAAAAAATACAATCTGAACAATATGGAAATTAATTTTGAGGAAATTAATAGATTTTCACTGAACAGTCATAAAAAATATTTTAAGGCTAAAAGTGAGGGATTTTTTGAAGAGATTATTCCTATTGATATGGATGTTAATGGTAGGACTATAAAACTTGCATATGATGAAAGTCCGCGAAAAAATCTAACCTTAGAAAAACTCAATAATTTAAAGCCAGTTTTTAGAGAAGGGGGATTGGTAACTGCGGGTAATACACCTCCATTAAACGACGGCGCTGCTGCTCTGGTGCTCGCTTCAAGAGAAAAAGCCAATCAGCTAGAGATATCTCCAATAGGAGAAATAAAAGCTTTCTCACAAGGAAATGTGGAACCCGAATATATGGGGCTTGGACCAATCCCTGCCATACGGAATTTGTTAATCAAAACCGACATGAACCTTTCCAATATAGATATTTTCGAGATAAATGAAGCTCAAGCACAGCAAGTATTGTTCTGTATAAGAGGATTAGAAATCCCCATTGAAATAGTAAATATCCATGGGGGAGCTATTGCCATAGGCCATCCCCCTGGAATGACGGGCACGAGATTGATATTGACAGCATTATACTCATTAAATTCAAGAGATGAGAGGTATGCGATATGTACTCAATGTGCGGGGGGTGGAACGGGGATGGGTGTATTACTAGAATCCCAATAAATAAATTTTGAAAATTTGGAAGGTATTGTTTAGCACAATACAACTGTAAATCATGTTTAGACCAATTAGAATACCTAAAATAAATTGGGTAACGCGCTTCTCTTTTATGGGAGACAAATAATAGATTATCAAATAAAAACTTGAAGCGAGTAATATTTTTAAGAACATAATTATTTTGAAATTGAATAAATTTACAATTGGATTTAATTCAATGCCTCCTTTGGAAAGAACAAAAATAGTTGTAGCAATGTCTAATACTTGTAGTAGAATGTAAGAAGTGGTAATCTCATAACCAAATTTTTTATATTTCATCTTATAGTACCTTTAACTCTTTTGAAGGCAAATTTCGTGAAAAATTGTAGTTGATTTTTCTAAATAAAATGTTTAACTCATAAGTTCTGTATAAAATGATATCAATTGATGAAAAACCCTACTTTCCTTTATTATGAATGAAATAATGTATATGTATGATACAAAAAGTGATATTTAAGTTTTCTGAAACCTAAAGATGGAAATATAAACTTATTTTTGGGGAATGACAATTCACCTTTTCCAAAAATCCAACTTTTGACTTATTCTCTAATCCAAAATTAATGTTGATATCTTTTTTTTCTGATATATGTATAACTTTTTTTACCTAAAATTAAAAATAAAGATTGTTATAAGGTAAGTAAGAATATATGCACTTTCAAATATTTCACAAAAATGCGTACTTTAGTCAAATCATTAGGTTTAGATGAAGATACGTTAGATATCTATGTTAAATCCTTAGATAAAATACCCCTTACTTTCAAAGAGATCCATTCCTTTAAACCCGGTCTATCCGACGAGCAGATACAGAAGATCCTTGAAAAATTAGTCGAAAATAATTTAATCATCAGAATTGAGTCTCGCCATTCTGAGTACCTTCCACATTATTTTACTTTACCTCCTTTCAAGGTTATTGAAAAAATATTAGAAAATTTAAAAGGAGAGACGGATTCAGCAGAAATACAAGCGACAAAAATTTCTGAAAAACTGCACTCACTAAAACAAAACTTGGAAGATGATATTAAAAAAGTTAGAATTAATGTGATTCAATCTTTACAGGAAAGAGATCTTAATCAAGAAAGCTTAGAATTTTTAGATCAGTTCCAGAATAATATAAAAAAACTCTTTGCTGTCCAAATGAATAATGTTTTAGCACTAATTAAACAATTTGCAGAGCAAGGAAAAATCGAGAAAACGGAATTATCGACTTACGAACAGTTCACTTCGGAAAAAATTGATGAAACTCACGATATTGTTGATAGAATGTTTGATGAGTTCGATGAAATTATAAATGAATATGCTATTGGATATGTAGAAACTCAACTTGAGGAGGATTCTCTATTTCTACAAACTATTAAAGAATCTATTAAGAATAATCTAATGGAATTTCTTGATGAAGAGAATAAACCAAAAATCAAAGGATTAGATCCCATAATAAACGCTCTACGTGAATATGTTAAATCCGCCTCTATTAAGACGGAGATTTTTGAGGACAGATTGTGGCTCCTCAAGACAGAGACAAAATTTTTTGAAGAGGTATCTAGCATAATTAACCAAAAAGACTCTAAAATACTTATTATCCTTTTTGGTAGGTTAGAAAAATTAATTGAAAAAATGGAAGAGAATAATCTTGATATAGAAGAAAGTGAAATCCGAATAGTTTCTGAACTCACACATGATAATGAAGTAGTTAATAAGTTAAAGGATATTTCTAAAAATATCAATTATAAACATTTATCCAATGAAAACATAATTGGTATAAAAGGAGATAATAGAGTTATCATAGGTACCCTTCTTGATAAAAATAAAGGGGAAATGACTAACCTTGTAGGAATTGGGACAAATTATGAACCTTTTTATTACGCATTATCTTCCTTACTTGAAGAACGGTGGAATAAAGCTAAGCCAGAAATAAATGAACAAATTGCAAATGGCTTCAATGATATAATTGTGAACATAAACAAGTACCCAGGAAGAAATATCGGGCAAAAATTAGAAGACATATTAGATATTGCTTTTCAAAAGGAAGGTATTTCGCTTAAATTATTAGAACTTAGAATATTACTAAGTACTCTGAAAAATATCTATAGCCCCTTAGATTATGAATTAAAGGAAAAGGTTATTGAAACTATACATAAATTAAACAATGAGTTCACTTCTTTACCTCTTGAAGAATCCCCAGAATTAGAGAGTTTTCCATTCGAAAGCGAGGAAGATAAAAAATATCAGCGTAAACTTGAAGAAAAATTAAATTTCGGGGATATAGAACCAGTCGATCAAGAGCGAATAGAGCATTTGTTTGATCTATTTATTGAAAAAATGCAAGACTTGACGGGGACTCAAATTAGTGAACAGATTGAGAAAATGATTATTTTAGTGCTACAATTACAAGGATTCTCGGATATTATCAAATGGAAAGATGAATTGGCATCTATGAAGGAATTTTTAGAAGATCCTATTCAAGAGGAAATTATTAAAGATTTTCTCAAATGGAAAAAATGTATCTTAGAGCCCGTAGAATTAATAGAACCGCAAACTAAGGAAACGTCTTCCCAGCAAGTCAAATCCCAAGCACAGCTAATGGATGAAGAACAAAATTTAAGTCATCAAACTCAATCTTCAGAAGGCACTGAAATTTCGGTCGGTCAATCAGTAGAGGATTCAGAACCGGAAACAGAAGAATTTAGCTTGAAAGATAAATTCGAGAATTTAAAACAAAAATCCGTCGAGTTGTCTGGTGCGGATTTGAGTTCACTTCTACAAGAAATTGCGGATGTCTTGCTCTTGAGTAAAGGTGCGATGGCAATTCGGGATATGAGGAATTATATCAGTAAATTGCGATCCATCCGAGACCCGCTGGAAGATGAGATAAGAACTCAATTCATTGAGAAAGTGGATGAATGGATAGAAAAATTTGGATAAGTAATTATTTATTTTCTAATTTTCTATTTAATATTCAGAATAGAAAAAAATGTAAATCTTTGTTTTTCTATTAAGAATCTTCGTGAAAGATTGATTTCAAGAGTGAACCTATATATCAACATATCACCCCTATATTATTATCATTGAGCCAAGAAAAAAAATAATACATTTGGCAATTTAATTTAATTTTCAAATCAAAATCAACAAGGTTTCTAAAAAAAAATGTATTACTCTATTTTATTATAGCGAATTGGATACTTTTATATAGTCTCTCAGTCTTTTTCTTAATCAATAGAATTATATAATAAATAAATTTTCATAACATAATGAGCCAACAAAATCTTGATATTTATAGAAAACTGCAACAGCATCTCGATTCCATGCCTGTGGGATATCCAGAAACGGAATCAGGTGTTGAAATTAAATTATTAAAACTTCTATTCTCCCCTCAGCAAGCGGAGATTGCTATTAAACTGGGGTTTATGGCCCAACCGCTTCATAAAATTTATAGAAAAGTCAGAAAAGATGGTATTTCCATGGAAGAGTTGGAAAATCTATTGGATAGGATGTATTTTGATGGTCTTATCAATCGAGGTGTTCAAGAAGAGAATGGAAAAGAGATTAAATATTATGCGAATGCTCCACTGGCAATTGGTTTTTTCGAATATCAATTGAATAATTTAAATGAGGAGTTTATAGAATTAATCGACCAGTATTTCGATGAGGCATTTATGGAAGAATATAATTGTTCTGGTGTCCCTCAATTACGAACTATTCCAATTGAGCAAGCTATTGAACCAGGAGGGGGTGTTACTACTTATGATAATTTTAGGCAAGTAATTGAAGATTTTTCTGTTTAGTTTTTATATCATTTCACTTCACTCTTCAAATCTAATAGAAGAAACTAAAACTAATGAAAAGATAGAAATTTTGGGAGCTTCCTATACCTTCGGGGATGATTATTTTAATGGAACTGGTACTGGCTTAAATTAATCTCTCATTTTATAGTTTTTCCTTGAATACCTCAAAAAAAGTTATGGATACCAATTTTTATGACCTTGGCTGTTAAACTCATAGCACTCCTCGCAAAACCACGTTTTAAACACGGGGTTAAATACGAGGTCGATATCGATCCGACCGCACGTGGAACACCCAAGGGGGGCTCTCCTAAACGCTA
>SHMW01000023.1 GCA_008080735.1 Promethearchaeota archaeon | reverse complement strand
AAGAAAGTTAAAATGGTTTAAAATCTAAGATAAACGGCTCATACCCACTATTGATAGGAAAAGAAGGATTGACCTTATGTCCAAAGAGGTATAGAGGCGGCACCTCCCGTTGACCTAATTGTTGAGGAGGATCTTCCAAGTTACGAAAAATCTGGATTTATGGTAGTTGATATCTTCAAATCAAATATTACAGTGAATTTTTATGGGTGGAGGTTGAGTATAGATCCTATAGAGCAGATCGATTCTCTCACATCTCATCATACATTTGTTGTTCAGAGATGATACTCCCATTTCCAATTTTTTATTGAAATTAATTCCAACTTTACAAATTTATTAAATTTCTCCTAATTATAATTGTCGAGAAGATTCTTTTCGGAATAATATAGAATATGAATTAGTCTAGCTTAATTTATCTTGGGTGATTGTTAATCTAGCTTTTAAATATAAAAAAATTAGAAATTTAAAATTAATGCCATCATTTAATCTAAGAATTAGATACATAATAAATTAGATTGAACCATAAAGACCTCTACTTTTCTTGAACAGATTAATCATAGCGATCGTAGGTGAAGGTTCAAAAGCAGTCTTTACATCAATCACTGAAGGAATTGAACTTTGGAATGAATTTTCAAGGGCTTGTAGTAATTCCTCTCTATTATTAACATTTTCCGTATAACATCCGAAACTCTCTGCTATTTTAGCATAATTGGTTGGTGGTAAATCAACATCAATATATCTCTTCTCTAAAAATTGCTTTTGGTTCCCCTTAATCATTCCCCAACAATTATTATTGCTTATCACGCAGATTATTGGTAATTCAAGCCTTACGGCTGTCTCTAGTTCTTGAATATTAAATAGTGAGCTTCCATCTCCAGTAATACAAACCACCGGATTGTTCGGTTTCGCCAATTTTGCTCCAATAGCATATGGAATACCAACACCCAAATGTCCCATAGCAGTAGGGAATATGATGCTGCGAGGGGTACGATTTCGATAATTTGCATAGGTTAGACTATAGACCATGATATCTCCTCCATCAATAGTATAAATTGTATTTTCTGGAAAAAAATCATAAATTCTTAATACAAGTTCTTGAGGTTTCATTAAATCTCCTTTCGAGATTAAGATTTCATTAATAGCCTTTTTATCAATATCATGGTATTTCTGAAGATTATTATTCCATTCATGCCATTTTGCCATATGTGATGGAAATATTTCCTTATTCATACCCGAGATTAATTGACCAAGCACGGTCTTGCAGTCCCCTAAAATCCCAACTTCGACATTGCGATTTTTTCCAATTTCTGTAGGATCAATATCCACTTGAATGATATTTTGTTCTTGATTCCATAAAGGAGCAGATCCGTAAAATACAGTATAATCCCATTTACAACCGATGGATAATACTAGGTCTGCTTCGGCAATAGCTTTACGATAAGGACTTGAAGTAAGATAGGACCCTAAAAATGTAGTATTCTTTCCTGACATTAATCCAATTCCATTTATTGTCGTAGCTACGGGAATTCTATAGCTTTCAGAAAGGATTTGTAGTTGGTCAGAAGCTTTAGAAGCCGTTGCACCACCTCCCGCAATAATCATGGGTTTCTTGGCTGATTTTAATAGATTAATGGCAGCTTTAATATCCTTTTTATTACCTCTGATACGATATTTATCGAATTCAATTCTTAGATTATCAGGAAAGGAAAAATCTTGTTGTTTAATCGTTCTGACCAAAGCTGTCTCCCTAAGTTCTATGAACACAGGTCCTCTCCTTCCTTCCAGAGTCGTTTCAGCAGCCTTCTTTACAACATTTGGAATCTCTTCCGGATACTCTACTGCAAATTGCATTTTTGTGATAGGCTTCATTAGAGCTATCTGATCAATGGAGGATTGGATCATCCCTATTCCATCAAACATTTTTCCAACTTGAGCACCTAGCACAAGCAAAGGTATAGAATCTGCATAAGCTGTTGCAACTGCAGGCACCATGTGGGTGACTCCCGGTCCGACGGTACCCAAACATATCCCTAAACCACCAGAAACACGAGCAAAACAATCGGCAGCATGACCTCCTCCTTGTTCATGACGAACCATGATTGATCGTATTCCAAAATCTTTTCCTTTTCGATATATCGCATCATATATTCTAAGGATTTCAGAACCAGTTATTCCAAAGATATATTTGATATCAATATCTAAAGCATGCAAACTTTCAATAAGAAGATCTCCTCCATTTTTATCCAAAGTAGACATTTTCTTTTATCAACCTCTCGGAAATTATAACTTTGTATTTAAAATGAACCCAATCCCACTTGGAGTCGCTTTCCAACCGAGGGGAGATTCAATGATATATAAAGCTTGTTCCAGCATGGAGAGATGATATTTAATTTGTGTCTCGTCCATGTTAAAGTTTTCACATATTTCCTCAGTACTTTTTATCTCCTCTCCAATATATTGTAAGATCTTTCTCCTGGTTGAGCTCATCATAGTTCGAAAAGCAAGAGAATGACCTTGAATCTTCTCACTCCTTTTATAGAATTCCTCTAATTCTATATCATTTAATTTTGATTTTTCTATTATCTTTTCATTTAAATCCATTTTTCCTAATTCATCTCGTTTTTGTTACTTTTTGATAAAAACTATTATTCTTTTTAATTGTCACCGATCTTATTCAACTTATATCAAGTTGAAATTGAAATTTACTAATGAGAACTTTAAGATACAATAGTTCTTGTTTATTTTCATTCACTATAGAGCATCTCCTCTAAATGGTCAAGAAATCGGTTTTTTAATTTGATGATTTTAGATGTCGATATGGTATTTTCTCCATAGCTAATACTGATAAACATCTCCTCATTCAAAGTTATAACACCAAAATATTTCTCAATTGTATCACTGTAAATATATGGTCCATGAATAGAATTTAATATATAGTTGCCATAATGTTTTTCGATTTGTATTTTTCCTAGATTCGTTAAAATAAAACTGTGATATACTTCATCCAGATGCATTTTTTTTAGAAATTTTTCCACGAATTTATTAGAAATTTCCCCAAATTTGGTGTACCAGAAGGCATCAATCAGATTTGGATCGAAATCATTCAATTGAAAGGATTGAAATATATTTTCTAATTTCAATAAATTATGGATTTTCTCATTTATTTTTTGTGCATTTTCCCAAAAACTAATTGATGTATCATATTCTAATTTTGGTCGTATCGCAGATGCAAATTTACCAAATGTTTCTTTAGCAGGAGGTTTTAAATAATCTCGAAAATCCACCGAAATGATAGATTCATGATTTCCTTTTAGTTCTAGTGCAATAGAATTATGAGCTTTTAGAATTAGTGCAATAAGTATACTCGAAACCGAAACGTGTTTCTTTTGGGATTTATGAATAAGCTTAGAATAAACATTTGAATCTAACTTGAACACATGAACATTATTATTATGATCAACCCAAAATTGCTCATGAAGTTTATCAAAATCTACTCTTTCAAACCGGCTCTTTTCTTTTTCCCATTTCTTATTGATAAGTTTCATTATAAAACTCTTCAAAATTCCACCTGAAACAGATACAGGAATTGAGTTCTCATTTAATTCGGGTGGATTTAAACGATTTTCAACAGATTCTTGAGGTGCACTTATCAATTCCAAGATATCTCTAATTAAGAACACAATTGATAAACCATCACAAATGGAATGATGTGATGTGATTATTAGATCTATTAATTCTTTTCCGACTAGTAATTTGAATCGTATTAATGGACCACTTTCTATATTAAATTTTTCACTAATTTCTTCTTTAACAATAGTTTTCCAGAAATTATCATCTTTTCTTGGAAACTCATCAATGGACGGCGATTCTACTCTTGAGGTGACAAATTTCGCATTACCTCGGTTATCAAATTTTATTTTCACTTTAATTAGTGGATGCTTTATTATCAAGTCATTTATTATGATCTTAAGATGTTCTGCTCGAATTATTCCCTTAATCTGAGCCACCATGACAACATTAGCATTAGGTTGCTTTAAGTGCATTCTTTCAAAGGCAGACAAATTTCTTTCATAGCTATTAAAATTTCTCAATTCTGAATTTCCAACTTTTTTCTTTTTCATATTATAATCTCATTTTGATGGTTGCACAATTGTGCAATCATCACATTTTTATAAACTTTTTCATTTATTTTATTATAAAAATTTTGAGTATAATTTCAATGCCTAAAACCAATTATTTTAGTCAACCTGAAAAGCATTATATTCAATTATTCGGAAAGTTGTATGAAAAGAGAGGATTTACACAAACTCTCGGTCAAATATTTGCTATATTATCCTATAAGGCAAATAATCCGGAAGAGGGTTTAGACCAGCAAGAAATAGCAGAGATGATTGATAGGTCTGTGAGTACAGCATCTAGATTATTGAATAAGCTCGTTGATTTACAATATTGCGATTTTGTTGAAAAAATCAATGAAAATGATAGAAGAGAAAGAAAATATTATATGTCCAAATCGATTAATCAAATTGCTTCTAAAAGATTCAAATATCTAATAAAAGAAAGTGAAGAATTAAAAAATAATTTAGTCAGAATACAAAATGAGATTCCAAAAAATCAACAAGATAAAAATAAAGAGATCTCTGAACATTTGAATTATTTAACCTCACAAGTAGAAAAATTGATAGAATTCTATTCTCGAGTACTAAAATTAAGCAAGGAGCTATTCGAATAATCTAAATAGTTAGAAGAAAGAAATTTTTAGTTAAATTTCAAATATCCATTTTTAGATTAACTCATCAATTTCCTCAATGAGATCAATTTCTTCAAGTTGAGCTTGCCGTTTTGCTAAAACGAATGTGCTAATAATGATTAAAACTATTGAAATATATAGAAATGGTATGGAATAAGGACTGGTGGGGTCAGCGCAAAAACAATGACATACAGAAATGCCGGATCAAATTGAGTTGGAATTTCTCTTACTGGAATGGCTAAATGAGCATCGTTATACCTAAACCCAACTTGCATTCTAGCAATACTAATTGCTAAAGACAAAAACGCTAATACTCCTCCGATAATCATCATAAAGATCCAGATTAATTCTACACTTCCGCTAGTTACTTTTGAAATAGCTGCAGTAAAAAATGCCATTAGAAAATTCTGAATCATAGCCCATAAACCCGCGATTATTGCTAATGAGAGACCGCGGAACTGAAGTGATTTTTTCTGGGTTATCTCAAATATCAAAATTAAACTGAAAGTAATTCCTAAAAAAACAGCTGAGCGAATTAAAAAAGATTCATCAGAGAAATCATAATTCGTAACCTCAATTAACAATCCGCTAAAACCTAATAAAAATCTTTTTCGGAGCTATAATTATCTCTATAGAACTTTCTCTTGTTTTTATTCTTGAGTTTTAAGAAAAATAAAAGTTATTTAAATTTGAATAAATATTTTCTTTCGCATTTTCCATAATCTCTTAATAAGCACCCAAAATCCTCGGGATTCGTTTCATATTCCAAATCTAATCCTTCTAACCAGCAGTCAATTCTCAAAAATATTCCACATTTGTATTCTTCTAATGCTCCTATCCTTTTAACACCATCATGAGCAAAACAGTTATTCATTCTGAATATTATTACATTATCTTTTGGAAAAAAATATTCAAAATCCATGAAATTTGCTTTTACCACCTGAAAGATTAGATGTATGACATTTTTTAAGTCATCAAAAGTACTTATAATCTCTATTTCAAACATTTTTTTTAGTCGCTCAATTTCAAGCAAACTCATCGATCTGACAGCAGCTCTATTGATTATATTAGTTTTTTCTATTCCGCAAAGTTGTAAGCAATGAAAAAACCAAAATCCATCATGACTCATCCAATTTTTTATCAGAATCTCTTTTAACTCTTCAGTATTTTTGTTCTTAATTTTAAAAAATCTCTCTATATCAGACATTCTTTATTTTCTCCCGATCAACAACAGATATTTTCATAATTATTTGACCCCATCCACCACATTTTAAGCCTACGTCAAAACAACTGGCTCTATCGAAAACAATGTCATTTGGATTAACCCCAGCATACAATAATTCATTTGCTGCAAAGATTAGCTTATCAAGCTCCGCTAAAGCGTATATACATATTTTCTTAGGGGATAATTTTGTTAAAAGATTTCCAGCGCCATCAAAATAAAACTTATCTCCAACTTTGTGTAAACTATTGCATCCGTGAGATTCCACTACTTCGAAAATAATCGTTTTTCCTAATAAGTTAAGAGATTTTGCAAGAACTTTCTTATTACGTGGATTATTTAAGAATATATCTAATTCTTCTGTAGAATACTCCATTCTCTCCATCAAATTTTGTTTTAATCCCTCATTAATTTCCATATTTTCTTATTCCTCCTTTTTATAATTCATATTTAATCTTTTTCTTTTCATTCATCATGTTCATATATGTTTCTAAAGTATTTTTTGGTGGAATCAATTCATTATCTTTTTTATTTAGTGTAATAGCATTTTCTGGACATCTTGTTACACAAATTCCACAGCCAATACATTTCCCAAGATTGATTTTACTTACATTATTATCTAATTGAATTGCTCCAATATTACATGAATCAACACAGATACCGCATCCCAAGCATACCTCCTCATCCACTAACGCATAAAAATTTGTAGCAAAATATTGGGAGGGTTTCTCAAATTTTTTCTGATTCGATATTATCTCGCAACAACATCCACAACAATTGCATACAACGAAAGGCTTTTGTGAATTTGAAGGTGAAACTATTAATCCTTCTTCTTCGAATTTATCAGCTAGTTCGTAGGCTTCACTTTTAGAGATAAGTCTCGCGAGTCCCTTTTCTTTATATGTTTTTGCAGCAGTTCCGAAAGTCATACAGGTTTCTCTTAAATCCGTCTTTTTGCAAGGGTCATTAATTGTATCATGAGCAATCCTACATATACAGTCCATTATTCCAATTGTGGAGGCATTTTCAATAAAATTTCTTAACCGATCATAGGTTGCTACAGATAAATTTGGGGAGATTGACTTATCTACTGGAATAGTTCTTAATTGTGGAATGCCTGTTAAATTATATTCTCTTTCAAAAAAGGCCTCTTCGAAATATTGAAAAATATTGGACACCAAGGTTGGATTTAATCGACCAAGTTGATATTCATAGAATCCTACGAGAAACATAAGGTTCGAATACATCCTTTCTCCATTATTTTCACTTATCATAATTAATCCTTTTTCAGCCATCCGATCCAAGATTCTCTCCAAATCATTAAGAACAAGTGTATTTTTATCTAATTTACGAAACAATTGTTTTATTTTTTGAGGAAAAAACGAAAGCTTTGTAGCAATATAAGCTTCTTCTGGAGTAAATAATTCTTTTAAAATCTCAATTTCAACTTTAGAATCTGTTTTAGGATAGCCAGAGGGTAAATTATCCAGATGAGTTCTTAATTCCTCATAAATTTCAGAAATATTTATCACATCCATATTTTTTATTATAAAAATATTAAAGTAACTTTTAAATCGTAATCGATCGATTACAAGTTGAAATGAGTTTAATGCTACCATTTTTAAGGTGGGCTAATATATTCTATTAATAATGTCCTATGATTTACTTGAAGATTTGAAAACATTTCTCAATGAAGCAAACCTTTCGAATTATGAGATCAATGTCTACATTTCACTTCTAACTGCCTCAAAATCGAATCCTCCTACAGCTCGTGAGATTTCCCAGGACTCTGGAGTTCCAAGTGGAAGAATTTATGAAGTATTAGAAGAATTGAATCTAAAAGGCTTTATTGATATTATTGAAGCACGTCCAAAGAAATTTACAGCTATTAATCTCAACAAAGCTCTTGAGAATTTGATAAATTTTCATAAGAAAGAAAATAAACGCAAAATGAGCTTTTTATATGAAAGGGCAAAAAAAATAGAGCATGATCTTTATAAATCAGAAATTCAAATAAGGAAGGAACCATCCAAGATATTCTGGTCAACTAAATTTGGAACGAAATCAATCTTAACATTGTATGCAAAATACATAAACGAAGCAAAGGAAGAGATTATCTTCAATGAATTTATCAATAAAAGTACCTTAAAAATAATCCCTCATGCGTCATTAATTTACACTCCCTTGAAAGAAGCCGTAGATCGAGGTGTGAAGGTTAGAGATCTATGGAGTTTTGAATATGATAAACGTCCTTTAAACGAAGAACAAAAAGCGAAGTGCAAATCGGTCTTTCAAGAACTAAGATCTCTTCAAGATCACCTTTATGGTCTTTCAGTGGAATTACCTAATTTCAATATGAAATATACTTATCATTTTATGTCATTCAATTTTGATATTATTGATAAAAAACGTATACTCTTCAAATTGAAAAATCCTTTAAAACCCTATCAGATATTTACATGCATGAATGTTGTAGATCCAAAACTTGCTGATGAATTACGTGATAAGTTTTTAAGTGTATGGACTTTCGAAGCTTTAGATTTTAATTAAAATCAAAGATGGAATACCAAATTTTTTTTAAAGTTGCTGTAAAAGAGAAAATTCATAATGCCTTTAGGGAAATATCTATGTATCTATTTTTGCCCTCCGAACTGGAAACATTCTCAATAGAACAATCCACTTTTAAGTTTAAATTTTGTAAATAAATTCCCTCTATTATGCCACATGCGATAGAGTAGAAGTAGAGATATTTTCCCGATGGTTCTAAAAATTTGGAATTTTCTAATCTAAATATGATTTCATCTTCACTCATTTTAATGATTTCTATTTCCAGATCATCTTGAAAAAAATCGAAGGAGTTGTAAAATTTTATTAATCTATGTTTCAACCGAAAGTACCAAAGAAAAATTAAGACGATGAATTCCATTGTAAATAGTTATAATGGAAATCCCAATATTAATTCTCACTGGAGATAAGGACGTATTCATTCTCCCCAGTGAATCTGAAAAAATGCATCAGAAAATTCCTATATCAAAATTAGTTGTATTTTCTCCGAAAATAGGACACATGATAAATTATGAAGCAAAGAATGACTATATTAAAGAAATGGAAACCT
This sequence comes from Promethearchaeota archaeon, assembly GCA_008080735.1. Classification (GTDB taxonomy): domain Archaea; phylum Asgardarchaeota; class Lokiarchaeia; order Sigyniarchaeales; family SOKP01; genus TEKIR-8. The sequence goes on along the minus strand of SHMW01000023.1, from coordinate 41,471 downwards.
TTCTTAGTGAAACATAACATTATTCACAATATTCAATAGCATAACCAATAAGCAATCCTTGAGGTTATCCTCTAATATAAATAGAATCGATTCTTTTATTATTTGAAATGATGAGCCTTGGCTTTGTCGGAACGGGAAGAATATTCGATCTTAGTATTCTTGGATATCTAGATGAGAATGATATCAAAATTACTGCGTTATGCAACCGGAATGTTGAAAAAGCAAAGAAGAAGGCGGAAAAATTCAATCTCGGAGAGGATATTAACTTTTATTCCGATTACACCGAGATGTTTCAGAATGAGGATTTAGATTTAGTGGAGATTCTTATTCCCAACTTCCTCCATTCAGAGGTCTGCATATCAGCTGCGAATTCGGGTGTGGAAGCAATATCCGTCCAGAAACCCATCGCCTTAAGCATAGAACAGGCAGATAAGATGATTCAAACTTGCGAGGAAAATGGCGTTCTCTTATCGATATATGAAAATTTTTATTTTGATGATCATATCCGAAAAGCGCACGAACTTATTGCCAATGATTATATCGGAGAACCAACATCAATCCGTATTAAGACTGTCATCGCAGGAAAAGGGGGATGGGAACAGGAGGGTAAATCAAATGATTGGCGAAGTGAGCCTCAAAAAGTCGGGGGTGACTCAGAGAGAGGCTCTCCTATTTTATTTGACAATGCATGGCACGCTTTTGCATTAACCAGATTATTCTTTCAAGAAAAAATTGAGAAGATATTCGCGTGGCACGATACCTTTCATGGCTTAGATGTGCCCGCGTATGTAATGTTTAAATTTCAACAATTGGAAAACCATGTAGTTCCGCAATATGGAAATATGGAATTTACTTATTTACCAGAAATGAAAATTCCCTCTGAATATTATTCAACTGATGAGTTTATTGAGATCGTGGGCACACGAGGCTTGATGAAGATTAATCAAGGGACATCTATTGGCAATCCAATGTCCAATGCTGACGCTTTTGCTCCAATTATCGTGGTGAGAGATGGAAAAGTCGAACCTTTTACTAATTTCAAAAAAGATTGGAAATTCAGTTTCATGAATGCGACAAAGCATTTTATCAACGCTGCCCGGGGGAATGCGGAACCGATATTGAGCGGTCACCAAGCTCGCGAGATTTTAAAATATAATTTGGCTGCGGTTGAATCTGCTTCTAAAGGTCATGAAGTACGAATAAAAGATATGTAATTTGAAATCTATTTATAACTATTGTAATTAATCTGGAGCATTGGAGTATATTCTTTATTTTTGATACGTATATTTAAACTCAGTATGTTTTAAACCTTGCTTTTTTCCCTTTTTCATATCTTTTCTCACGCGCCAATTATATTTGAGCATCTGAAAAATAGATTTACGTTTGGTAAAGAATTTCTCCACTAAACACGAGTTATTTGCCTCTGCAAATGGCGTGATCTCGTCCCAATAGACCTCCCTTTGCTCTTGGTTCGAAATGTAAGGCATTTTCGCGAATATCGAAAGACCCATCCCCCCTTCCCCGGTATAAACAGGATCCTCGTCGTTTTTAACCGCACCAATAAAATCCTCCGTGGAATTGATGAAAGAATATCGCCAATCCATGGCTAAATCCTCCCCGTAATTTTTAACTTCTCCATCAGTATATACTATAATGGGAGGATATTCTGATGCTTTCGATAAGAAGTTCCCACCCGATGTACATTGATTGATCCACATCATTCCTTTTGTTCCGGAAATCTCAATAAATTCTTCGCATGCGTAGTAATTACTTGGGAAATACATGTTCGGTGCTAAACTGAATTCCATGGAGCCATATTTAGGAAGCTTATCCTCTTCTGTGGGATATTTCCAAAAGATATTGCTCGGCCCATCCATAATTCCCGAAAAATAGTCAATCCAAGCATAAACTTTTTCCACACGCTCTTGGTTCATCAACCATAAGGCCAGAGAAAATTTATGGATTCCATCATCATACACTAGAGGGCCACCTCCACATTTATCCACTTGAACTCTCCACAAATATGATTCAATTAAGCTATAAGGCATATGGGGCCCGCCAGTAAGCACTGTATTAATTCTAAAATTAGTCCTTTCTCCAATTATTCCCTCATCTAATAGCTCCTTTGCTTTCAGTATATGGGGGGCAAAAATAAAGTTCTCAAATACCTTTAGTTTTACATCGTGTTCTTTACACGCATCAATCATTTTCTGACAGTCGGTAATAGAATGAGCCATCGGTTTCTGGACGGAGATTGCGGGGACTCCCGCTTTCGCGCAATATTCGGTCATCGGTGCGTGAAGATGATGGGGTGTCAAGATTTCTACTATATCCAAATCCTCTTTTTCCACCATCTCTTTATAATCTTCATAGATTTTTGCCGTGCGAATCCCCCAACGTTCTAATTTTCCAATGGCGTTATCCCTATCTTTGTCCGCCACGGCAACGATTTCTGCATCTTTCGAATAAATGTATCCCAAAGCATTCAGCTTCGAGATGACGCCCGCACCAATTATCCCAACTCGCAACATTTTTTTATCGATTTATTTAGCTTATTATTAGTCGTATGTTAAAAATGGAGAATACTTTATTAAAATTTATGATTTTGAACCGTGTTTCTCTATTGAATTTGAATAGAAAAATTAACTCTCACTTGAGTGTAGGGATCGTCGCATCATGAATTGCATGATGAAATTATTGCAACGACATGCAAAAAGTATGAAACAGATATAATTTATTCTACAGACTCAAAATTAAAAGAAATCTTTAACTTACGATTGAGATCATGGTGATTGAGTCTATAGCTTACTTACTAGAATAGTATTCTATTTTTTTATCTTCTCTCTCCCCCTGATGCCCCTCCTGAAAAAGCAGGTAAAAATGTTTGAATGAATCCTATAAATAGCTTTGAGTTTTAATTAGATGTTATGGGAGAATCGATCTCAAACCAGAATCTCCAGGATCTCAAGGGCCCTCAGACCAGAAACTGAAGTTCTTTCATACTATTCCCAATCTTATTTGTGTATTTATCTAATGACCAATCTTTCCCAATTTTAACTATTAATACTTTCATCTATCGGATTGAACTTTTTATTTATTTTAATAAATACTAACTATGGAATTAATATTATTCGATTTATTGTTATTAGTTGGTGCCTATTTGTACGTAGGCGCAACAATCATGCTACCGGTACAACTAAAGAAAAAAGATATCATTAGCAAATTCCAAGCCAGAAAGTTTGTTCATTTATTTGCGGGACTCTCTGTACTATCCACACCCTATTTCTCGTGGCCTTGGTATGCCGTGATTATCGCGGGTTCGCTGACGATAGTTACTTTATTCAGCGGAAGAGACAGCAAAGTCAGGAAACTAAAAGAACTCTATGATACCATTGGAGAAGAAGCTGAAGAAAAAGTCGGATTTCTCGAAGGCCCCTTCCACTATTGCCTGTCGATAACATTTTTGGTAACTTTATTTGCCATCGTTGATCCATCGCGATTTTATTTTCCCATCGCCGGCATTTTAATTATGATCATCTCCGACACGCTCGCATCGCTTTTTGGAAAGAAATACGGCAAACATAGAATAAACATCAAATATACGGGCACAGTACGAAGTGTAGAAGGCTCAGCAGTGTTTTTCCTATCAGCCTTTATCCTGAGTTTTGGGACATTTTTCATATTTGGTTATTTACCATGTGATTCTCAGTTTACGCTTGGATTAGATTTGGTGGTCCTTTATTCATTAATAACCAGTCTCTTGGGAACATTTATCGAACTTATCAGCCCAAGTACATATGACGATCTTACCGTCCCTATCTCCACCACATTAATAATTTGGTTATTGGCAATTGTTCCCACTCTCATCTAGGCCTATAAAAAAATCTAAACAAGCGAGATAACAATAATATAAACTCAGAAATATAAAAAGAAATTTATATCCTTGCGGAGGATTGGGAGAGTCGAATTTCGACTTTCTTTTCTGTCTTTTCTTCTTTTATAATTGATTCTTAGCTTAATTTTTTGGTAGCTGCGTTTATGTTTTTCCGAATCGACTCTGCTAAAGGAGTATCTTCGAGATTCGCCCTTTGAATATTTTTTAGTGAGTCCTCAAAAATCGCGAGCGCCTCTTCATATTGCCCTTTTTTGAATTGAATAATCCCAATTCGATTTGAATATTTGGCGCGTTTAACCAGCCGCACGTCATCTTCTAATTTTTCAGCAATCTTAATCGCATTCTGATAATATTCAATTGCCACCTCAATCTGACCTACTTTATTTGACATATTTGCGATATTACCGAAATGAGTAGATAATTGTTCAAAATCCTCAATCACTTCGTAAATAGTCGCTAGTTTTGTATAAAACTCCAATGCTTTATGAAATTCTTGAATTTTTTCACAAGTCTGGGATAAACTATTGAGTAAGATAATCTGCCATTCTTTATTTTCCAAATCTTCACTGATTTTCAGCGCACTTTGCCAATGTTCAATCGCTATATCGGACTTTCCCAGCGCATTGTTCAATAATCCAATCGAATTACGACAGAGTGCCTCATCAGCGATATTATTAAATTCTTGGAATATGGATAATGCTTTTTGATAAATCTCCAACGCATTTGCATATTCACCCTGTTCAGAATATAATTCCCCAATTGCATTATATGTATTCGCCATTTCTGGACGATTATTTAGTTCATCAGCGATTTTCAAGGAATCGTTAAAATATTCGAGAGCTACTTTATATTCACCACGTTTTCTGAAGCTGTTGCCGATATTATTGGTTATCGTCAAGATGGATAATTTGTTGCCAAGCTGTTTAAAAATGGATTTGGATTGTTCATAATATTTCACAGCTTCTATATAATTCCCTTTTCGCTCTTTGACTGTTCCTATATTGTTCAATGTGATTGCCTTAGAGGGGAGATTCCCTAATTCCTCATTTAAACTAAGTGCTTTTTCATACCAACTAGACGCTTCATCATAATTCTCTTGTTCGAAATAGAGATTTCCGATATTAGTCAGAATAGTTCCTTTTTCCGCGTCGAGGTTTAGTTCCTTCTTAATTGCTAATGATTGTACCATATATTTGTAGGCATCATCAAATTTCTTTAGATGCTGGTAGGCCAATCCTAAATTCCCATAGGTAATGGATTGCGTATTTTTATTTCCAACTTTTTCATTCAATTCTAATGCTTTATTGAACCAATTCACAGCTTCAGAAATATCTCCTTGGTCATAATAGATTAATCCAATATTATTATAGAGCGACGCCTCTCCAACATAGTTTCCCAACTGAGTATCTATATCCAAGGACTTTAAATAATTATCTAAAGCATTAGGGATATCTCCTTTATCATAATAAAGGCTTCCTATATTGTTGAGAGTGATCGATTTTCCCGATAAATCCCCTGTTTTGTCATTTAATCTTAATGCTCTATTATAATGGCTGGACGCCTCTTCATATTTTCCGAGATTCTGAAGGATATTCCCAATGTGATTAAGATAAATCGCTCGACTATTATCAGCATCCAGATTTTCCGTGAGCTTTAACGCGTGTTGATAATAGTCTAATGCCTCTTCATATCGCCCGGTATCAGCTTTTAATTTTCCCAAGCTCGCATATGTTGCGGGATTCTTATAGGCGATACCCAATTCTTCGTCTATTTTCAAAGCTCGCGTAAAATAATCTTCGGCTTGTTCAAAATTACTTCTGTTGAAGTGAATTGTACCAATATTGCTCAGAGTTGTCGCTTTATTTTCTTGATCGTCTAAATCTTCGGTAATCTTGAGCATTTCTTCGGCACACCTCATCGCATCGTCGAACATTCCTAATTCCAAAAAGATTTTATGAGGGATATAATATTCAAGAAACTTTCCGGGAGGTTCGATATGTTCTCTTAGCCATTCTAAAGGATTCATGGAAAAATCTAATTCATTTATCGGGGGACTAAGCTTCATAAGGCGTGTTATGAGTTGAGATGTATTTACATCCACCCTATATACATGCTCTGTGAATCCCATTCGCTTAATATCTACTAAGATTTGATTGATTTTACCATAATCCTCTCTATTCATCGCATCTTCCTCTTCAACTTCGAAAACTGCAAAATGGTCTTTGTCACTGACATAATTAATCCAGATGAGATCTCTAAAGTGTTGTAAAGCCTTTAAGGTGGGTACTACATCAAAATCATCGCTTCCAGAGTATCCCATCACCACAATGGATCGATTTTTTGTGATATTTTCAAACAATTCCTTCTTAAATGGCTCCACTTGAAATACATTTAATCCCTCCTTATTAGAACCGAAAGCTTCTATAGTTGCGACCAATGTATCTCCTGTGTCAATATTTTCTATAATATCTTTTTTACTCCCATGGATTTTATACAAGGTTTTGATTCCTCTTTGAAATAAATTCTCTGGATCACTATATTCTTCAAACTGCTTTTTAGTTATTATGATCTTTAGCTCCTCTTTCGGTATACCTATTTGAATTAATGCGTGTTCGATTAGATAATCAAAATTGGTGGTCATAACGAAATGACCCCTATTGATCATATCCGCCAAGAAAAAATGTTGAGTATTTGGGCTGTCGCATATCCCATAAAAGTCGATTATCTTCAAATCCTCATCAAGATTATCTCGTAAAATTTCCACTAAGGCTTCAAATCGAAGATTATCCAGAGATTTAATTTTTTCTGCTTCAGTTCCCATACAAGCGAAATCGAGCATAGCATCGATCATAACCTTGCCCGCCGGTTGGCAGGAAGGGGAATCCACGGAACATCCCGCTCCAATTAGAAAGGTGAAATTCTGATTACTTCCGAAAATATCCTCGACTTCTAAATCTACTTCTTTCATAATAAAACAAAAATAATCTATTATTTAGAATGATAAAAATTTTACAAAAATATATATTTGTAGTTTTTGTCAATGTTGAGTTTAAACACTCTTTTCCATCCCTTGAGTATTCTACCTATCAAGAGTTGCATTTATAGGAATTACTTTAAAAGTTAAATTTTATTTAGCATTATAGTTAGAATAGATCAAGGTAAAAACTGAGTTTATTGAAAATGGAACTTGAAAAAACTGAATTTGATTTAATTATTTGTGGTGCTGGTACTGGCGGTACTACGGCCGCCCGATTCGCTGCCAAAAAAGCCCTAGACGTATGCTTAATAGACAGAAAAGAGCGATATGATATTGGCAAAAAAATTTGCGGAGATGCTGTAGGTAAAGAAATATTCGATATTCTTCAGATTTCCCCACCAAGCGGTAAAGAAAAATCGTGCGATATTAAGGGAGCAAAACTCTATCCTCCAAACCGTCAAAAATGTATTACAATGATAGATCCAAAACAAACGGGTTATATCGTGGATAGGTTTGAGTTTGGACAGCGTTTACTCCAAGAGGCCCTCAATGCGGGGGTGAACTCCTTTTTGGATCACACTATGGCCTTAGACCTTCTTTATGATTCTAACGGTTATGTCTCAGGTGTAAAAGTAAAAACTAAAGATGGGAGTGAGCATGAGTTACACTCTAAATTAGTGATTGATGCGTGCGGGTATTATTCCCCTTTACGCAAAAAAATTGAAAGTCCAATAATTGAAAAAGAGATCTCCGATGAAGACGCTATTTTATGTTATCGGGAAATAATTAAATTTCCTGCTCGCGATCAAGAGGTTCAAGATCAAGAATATATTTCCATTATTTTAGATCAAGAGAAAGCCCCTGGAGGCTACATATGGTACTTCCCTAAAGACCGATATTCAATTAATCTCGGACTGGGAGTATATCCAAAATTCGGAGGTAAAGTGAAAGAGTATTATAAAGAGTATGCCTTTAAAGAATTCGTTCATACAACTGATATAGAAATTGTCTCATCTGGTGGAGGTGTTGTTCCTGTTCGACGTCCTTTATGGTCTTGCGCTTCTGACGGAATTATGTTTGTTGGGGATTCAGCGTGTCAAGTGAGCCCTTTACATGGCGGAGGCATAGATCCTTCCATGCGGGGAGGATATTTCGCTGCTCAAACGGCATATGACGCTATACAAGCGGGAGATTATTCCATAATTCAGCTTTGGGATTACAATAGAAAGGTCATGATTGATTTTGGAGCAGAGTTTGCGGCGCTTGATCTACTCAGAAGAGTCCTACAGAGTTTAGGTAATGTGGATTTGAATTTTGGACTTGAAAAAGAGATTCTGACCGCATCAGAAATCCTCCAGATCGCGGGCACGGGAGAAGTAAGTCTCTCATTATGGGATATGGCCTTTAAGGCATTTAAGGGAATCTCACGTCCGAATCTATTATTAGATTTGAATTATTTAAGAATTCGAATGAATGAAATTAATAGTTTGTATAAAGCATTTCCAAAAAAAGTTACATATTTTGAAGATTGGAAAGACAGAGTGAAGGAAATCTATTCGAAAATAAAGCGGATGGTAATTGAAGCAAAAGAAAAATAAAAATAATAAACAATCAATTACAAGTGATAATTAATATGGTTGATACTATATTGAATGGAAAAAGTGCTAGAGAAGGCTTAATTTATAATTATTTAATAGAAAAAATCAATAAGGAAGGAGCTCTGCATTTCTCCCTCATAGACCCAGATCCTATGAATCAGAGTCCCTCGAAAGCCGCTAAGATGGCTTCGTATGCGGAAAAGGCTGGCACAGATGCTATCCTAATTGGTGGAAGTACCGCCTTTGATCAAGGATTTGTCGATAAGACTATATGTAAAATTAAGGATAAAATAGAGACGCCTATAATCATCTTTCCCGGGGGTATTTCATGCGTCTCTTCACATGCAGATGCAATATTATTCATGTCATTGTTGAATTCTAAAAATCCTTATTTTATAATAGGGCAGCAAGCGATGGCGTGCTATACTGTGAAGATGTCTGGATTGGAACATATCCCAATGGCATATTTAATAATAGAGCCTGGCGCGAGTGCGGGCTGGATTGGAGATGCAAAATTAATTCCAAGGAATAAACCGAAAATCACTGCGGCATATGCTCTAGCAGCAGAAATGTTTGGTTTTAAACTGATTTATCTTGAAGCTGGTTCTGGTGGTGATAGAATACCTACAAAACACATCTCGCTTACCTCACGAGTGTTATCAGTGCCAATAATCGCTGGTGGAGGAGTTCAAAATAAAGAAGATGCTAGAGAATTTGTCGAAGCGGGAGCAGACATCATCGTTATGGGCACATTTATCGAAAAAAAAGTACTAGACGATAATGGTGAATCGCTAAAACCAATTATCGATGAAATTAAAAACGTTGGAAAGCATCATAGCAAAAATTATGCTAAAAAATAATATCTCTTTTTGAGGGTGAATGAATTGAAAGCGAAAGCTGCCATAGAGGTTATTCGACCTATAAATTGTCTTATGGGAAGTTTGACTGTCATAATTGGGGTTCTAAATACGAGAAAAGAAGTTCCGTTATTGAATCTGATATTAAACCTCATAATTGGGGTTCTTACTTATATCCTTATCGCGGGAAGCGGGATGGTTATTAATGATATCTATGACGTAGAAATCGATAGAATTAATCGTCCAGAAAGACCAATTCCACGAGGAGATTTAACCTTAAAGGAAGCAAAATATTTATATCTGGGAATAATGTTTATTGGTATTTTATTATCAATTTTTCATAGTTGGCTTCTGAATTTAGGATTTATTAATATAGTGGTAGCCATATTCTTTGCTTTGATTGGATGGCTGTATGCTGCATGGGGAAAAAAGAGTGGATTTATCGGAAATATTATCGTAAGTGTGTCCTTTTCAATCGGATTGCTATACGGGGCAATTTTAAATGGCTATAACGTTCCGCTCTATATTTATTATTTTTTCCTTACATCATTCTTCTTATTGTTAGCGCGTGAGATTGTGAAGGGTTGTGAAGATATAGAGGGAGATAAAAGAGAGGGTGTCAAAACATTAGCTATAACCATCGGGATTCAAAAAGCCCTGTACGTGTCTATTGTATGTGATGTTCTTGCTGTCATCTTCTTTGTTTTGCCTATTTTTACAAATATTATTAATCTTTGGGCGTTCATTATTTCCATGCTATTTGGTCTTGCAGTAGTTATGCTCGCGCTGGGACTCTCATTAATTTGCGATTTGGAAAAGAAAAGTTTTAGTAGGATCAGCCTATTATTAAAAATTGGAGCATTTTTAGGTTTATTAGCTTTTGTATTTGCCAGTATCTAAGCTCGATACTTAAATAATACTCCTTTTATTAATACTAAAAACAAATTTAAATCTCATTTTTCTTTACATTATTAAGGATATTTTTATCGAGTATTTTAAAAAAAATTCCCTCTTTATCAATAGGTAGATATGAATCGAAAGAACCTAATCATCAGTAAATTAAATGGGGTATATAGGTTGTTAACCAACCCTATGCTAGTTAAAACTTGTATGTATGCAACTCTCTTAATATTTCTTCCCGCACTTTTAATAGGTGTAATTATCGCATATTTTTTTGGTCCAGAATCATATAATATTTGGGATAACTATATCTCCGATTTGGGTTCTCTCAATTACACTCCCGCACCCCTTCTATTAGACATTAGTGCCATGCTTACCTCTATCTTGTTTATCCCAATTTTTATTTACTTCTCAACACTCCTATTCAAGGATTATAAAGAGTATCCTGGCTTTTTTGGAAAGACCTTTCGATTTATAACAAAAACCTTATCTTTGATTGGATTATTTTTTCTTTTTCTTGCCTCACTTGGGTTTTTCGGTATTGGGCTCTTTTCTGAAGACCGAACCACCGAATTAGGTTTACATCTTCAGTTCTCCGTATTAGTCTTCGGAGCTTTCGGACTCGCCTCGATATATAATGGTCTGGTGATTATGCTGAAAGATACGATTTTCCACATAATTTTAGGATTATTTATGTTCTTTTCTACACCCGCAATGGGTATCTTGTTCATAGTAAATCCTCCCTCAGTATCTCAACCATTTCTAGAATGGATGATCTTGTTCTCTATAATGCTCTGGATTATTCCAATCTATTTTACCATTTATAAAACATTTGAGTAAGAGGAATTGTTCAATCGCGTTTAAAACTTTTTTACCGAGAAAATTAATTTATTATTACTGGACTCTTGAAATATTAAGAATTAAGATATATTTTTTTGAATTAAATAACATATAATTTTGGTATAGTAAAAATGAGTCTAAAAAACACATCTATTGATGAATTTTTACAAGAAGTAAAAAACAAATTTCCTGAGTGGCTGAAAGCGAAACCTGAACAAGTAGATGCGATCCTTACTGATTTAGAGATACAAGTCATAGAAAAGGCAAGAGAGATTTCTGGAATGGAAGAGCCTCCTCGAGAAGCCATAAAAGAAGCCATATACACTATTGGAACGCCAGAAAGTATTGCAAAGGTATATAAAAAACGCGGTACGCCTAAATTCTATATTACTGAAGAGTTATGGGACTTTTATTTACGGGCATTACTATTTTCGATGGCGGTGGTTGTAATTATCAATTTCATTCGTGTAATTGTGCTGGTTTTATTTGCTCCATGGTATGCGTTGTTAGGTGAATTTCTCAGTGGAGTATATATTGGATTTCTTATATTAGTTGTGGTAATGACCGGATTATTTGTCTTTTTATCGATGGAAGGCTATTTGCCAGAAGATTTTGGTGATCTCCCAAGATATTTAGGATTAATAATTCAAACAAAAGCAACAGAAGTTTTTAGAGAACTTGAATATGAAGAACAAATTACTCCGCAAACACAAGCTCAAATAGCGGAAACCAAAGTAAGAGTCAAAGAGGGGATTGAGGAAGCAAAGATAAAAATAGCTGAAGCGAAGGAGAAGGTAAAAGAAGCACGAATAGAAGCCAAGAAAAAGTTCAGATCAGTCTCCACCGCAGAATTAATAACAGGTTCGGTATTAGGAATTGTCTTTGGATTAGTCTTAATCATCCAACCTTTTTATGATTTTCTTGTATACTTTGAGCCAGAATTCCGTGAATGGATGAGCACTTTTGGTATGGTGGTATTAATCGGAGGATTGATTGAGTTGATTCGGTTGGCAATTGGAGCGGATAGTATCGGAGGTCAAAAGGTAATGTTAGTTATTAACGGATTATATAATATTGCCTATTTTCCTCTAGTCATTTACCTTATTAATCGACCCGATATCTTTCCAATATACCTCTTTAGCGGATTTCAGATAAGTGCAATCACCCCTGGAATTGTTTTAGATATTTATTATTGGGTGGGTGCTGCTATCTTGATCGGTTTGACAATATCGATAGTTTATAATATATATAAAGCCGCTCGACTAGGAGAACCTGTAGAATGAATTCTTTTTTATTTTCATTTTTTTTTGCGTTATTTTTTTAATTTATTGAACTTAATAGATATGTAGATATGGAAATCTCGAATTCTTTGAGAGAAAAACTTATCAATCTCACACATTTCTTAAGAGATAAAAAGGTAATAGTTGCTTTTTCAGGAGGGGTTGATAGTTCTCTATTGGCCTTTTTATCAGACAAATATGCGATCAAAACTCTTTTAGTGATAGGATCTTCCTCCCTTTTTTCCGACAAGGAGATTCGAGAGGCTTCAGAATTTGCTGAAGAATATGATATCACATATTTGATAATAGAGATTGACCCGCTAGAAGACGAACTTTTTTCCAAGAATCCTCCCAATAGATGTTATTATTGTAAAAAATTACTTTATTCTGAAATTTTGAATATCAAGGATCAAAATAATTATGATATAGTAATTGATGGTACTAATATATCTGAACTTAAGGGACATAGACCTGGGTTTAAAGCTCTTCAGGAATTAGATATTTCAACGCCCTATGTCACCTTTAAAATGGGAAAAGAGGATATCAGAACTTTGAGCAAATATTATGGATTATCTCTCCATTCTAAACCCACCAATGCCTGTTTTGCAACAAGAATTGAATATGGGTTATCAATAACCAATGAACTTATGGGTAGAATACAATCCGCAGAAACATTCCTTAAAGACAAATTTAATTTAAGCCAATTGAGGGTTCGGCATCATCACGGTAATTTGGCAAGGATTGAAGTTTTAAACAATGAGCTTTTAAACATCTGCAATCAGGAAAACTTCTCTCTCATTGAAGATAAACTGAAAGAACTGGGATTTACGTACGTAACAATTGATTTAGGGGGATTTAAATCTGGATCAATGGATCGCAACTTAGACGTTTAACAATTCCACTTTATTTTCGAGTAATCATAAAATAGGATAAAAAAGTCCCGATAATAATAGCACGATCCACTCTTCTATCATTTATTTTCAACAGATAGGTATTTCTTGGGTTTTTTATTTCTAAATCAAGAAATATTTCTTTAAAACTATTTATCTTACCGAATTCAGCGACTATCTCGTCTGTTGCGAAGCTTTGAATTTTATAATTTGTGGCTCTGAGAATTTGGAACCATTTTTCATTAAATGGAGATTCAATATAGAATCTGGTAGGCATTGCGGAAAAGGTAGGCTTCTTTATTCTTGCAATATCCCTACCCTTTGAGTTCATGAACTTATATAAGGTCGCTGGTGATAAGAGTACAGGGGAGATTTGTAACACTAAATTATCCTCTGGATCGTAAACTTTGCAAATTATTTTGAAAAGTTTTTCCTTAAATTGAATCTTACCAACTTGATCGTTATTTTGATTATAGATTTTATTTGATGAGAGATCTAATATGTATAAATCATTCTTCCCCTCAAAAAGGACGTTTTCATCGGTGATCGGCGTATAGAGTTGAGTTTGTGAACCAAGACCTATTCCATGAAATTCATGGACCCTTCTGCCGCACTTCTCACAGTATCTTGCTCCCGGGTCAAGGGGAGCTCCACAATATTCGCATATCATCTTATATCTGATAGAGTAATAAATTTAACCTTTAAAAAAATGATCTCACAAAACTATAAGAATTATTCGGTAAAATGTTTTATGTAATCAATGATCTGCTTCCGTTTTTCTAATGCCTTTATAGCTGCTTTTTCTATGTTCTCTTCCATTTCCTGTTTTTCTTCGGGAGTCTCCTCGCCAACTTCCTGTTTTATTTTAGTGTATGCTGATTCTCTGAATTTTGGTAATATTTTTTTGCTTTCTTTTTGTTCAAATATCATCGCAACTTCTTTTGAATCATCGACATATCCTATCTCCGCACATTTTATATTATGTTGATTTAAATCAGAAATTATAGGCTCTGCTACTTTTTCTGAACAATATATCAAGAGTGCATCTAAAGAGACACCTAAATAATCCACGCCTACCTTTTCCAGTAATTTCAAAACTTTTTCATTCACAAGCGCCCTGATTTTTTCTTCATAGACAGTGACTCCGCAGTTCGACTCATAGTTAATCTCATATAAATCCCCTCTTAATCCCCCATTAGTCACGTCACACATCGCGTGGATTCCATTCTTATAGTGAGAATCTAATATCAGTTCACATGCCTCTAAAAATTTGATATTCATTGTCTCTCTGACTACCTCATGGTTCCCCGAATAGATGGCTGTTGTAGATATTGTACCTCCTCCCGCCCCCTCTGTCATCAGAATCTTATCTCCTGGATGTATATTTCTTCTCGCGAAAAGATTAGTGCCAGCAATACCCACACCCCCAATCCCTCCTGTCAAGCGATTGCCAATCACCATATCTCCTCCAATCCGTAGCGTAGAACCGGCTGTTAAGGGTACTTTTGATATTTCACAGACTGTGGAAATCCCAGACATAAAATCAAATAATTTACCCACATCAGCATCATCACCCAAATGAACATCAACTAAAATCGATATGGGTATCGCTCCTTTGACATACAAATCGCGTAATGCAGCTCGAGTGACATGGAAGCCGCAGAGAAAGGGAAAATCACTTAAACGAGAATGAATCCCTTCCATCTTGGATACAATGATCTGCTCCTTTCCGTCTATTCCATCAATCGACCTTAAAGATGCAAAATCTCTTAATCTAACTGCTCCTGCATCATCCAAGGAACGCGGAGAGAGAAATGCTTCAGTATCCACACCCGAGAATTCACTGATTAGTTTATGAACAAAAAAATCTCCTGCACCTCTGCATCCGACGCCTTGATCTCCTATTGTAATATCGGCTCTATTAATTGAAAGCAAATCCTTAATAAAACCATCTGAAAGGGAAGATAGATCACTTTTTTTACATTCTTCTAAAACCGCTTCAGAAAGTTGTTTAGCACGGAAATTTGTAATGTCTTTGTAATCGAGGTATTCTTGTGTGAGCCGCTCGACAATTTCCGCATCGGAATATCCTTTTTGCATTAATTTTCTTGTTAAACCTTCTAAATCGCTCATAATTGTTAGCGTTGACTTTATATTTAATTCTTATAATTGGTTAAATATAGCTTTTAATATGAAATTCATCCCTCTTTCAATTAATGCGAATGATTATTCTTGGATGTGGAACTTTATACACGACTAAACCAATAACACATAAAACTAATCTTTATTAATGTTTGAATGGTTTGTTTGCACAGAGGTATTTTATCATGAATCGAAAAGAAGATATCTCAGAAGAGGATCTTGACGATCTTTTGGATAAAACGTTTGCAATGCAAGACCAAATTCATCACAAATGCGAAATACGGGACGATCCCAAAAAAAAACAAGAAGAATGGGATAAAAAATACAAATAGAAGCTTCTCTCTTTTTCCTTTATTTTCTGGAACATCTGTTAATATATCAAAAATTTTTAATTGTTTTTTGTCAAAAGCTTTCTTTAGCTAATTTCTAATGATCTTTTGGGTTATTATTTAATGATCATATCTACAATTATAGATAAATCAATCTCTTCTACATTTTTGTTAATATGATAATCCTTAACTATATTAGGAACTTTCATTTTTTTAGATATAATGGATTTGGACATAATTCACGAATTTAAACATTTGCCCTCAACTTTAGGAATCCAAAACAATAGAACTCATTTCAATTTTCTTACCCAGATAATTGATGAGGAAGTAAGTAAATTTTCTAAGGAAATACAACAGTCTTTTCATCTGCTTATGACTTCTTTCAAAACCAAATACCAATCAACCCAGAATGAAAATTCTCCATTTAGGAAAATACAGACCTTATTTGTTGAGAATAAGAATTATAAAAATAATCTCAAAGTACTCATTTCTCGCGTTAAAGAAAGATTTAATATGGTGAACTAAGATTTGTTTAATATTAATGCATTTTAATATCGATTTAGAGAAAATTTTATCACTATCTCTACTAAAAACAATTGGTTTTTATTTTAGATAAACCTAAATTAAAGATCCTAACTTGATAAATGTCTATTTGATAATTGATTTAAGTTGACTAGAACGAATATTTTTAATAATCTAAAAATTTAAATGGAAATAAATACAACATTACGTGAAAATAAATTAAGACGTTTTATTTTGAATAATCATTCTCAATTCATTAAAATACTTTTGAAAAAATAAAAAAAAATGACAGTAGAAGCCAAAGAAACTAGAAATCTCTTGAAATGCTTAACTGAATGCTCAACTGGTGCCGAGGTTGAGGTGGTTTCCGTAAACGCGGGGAGAGGAGCCAAACAGAGACTAGCAAATCTTGGAATTGTTCCTGGTGTTACTATTAAGAAATCTCGAGCAGCACCTTTTAGGGGCCCAGTAGAGATTATCGTTAAAGGAACTCAGATCGTATTAGGGAGAGGGTTGGCAGCGAAAGTTTTGGTGAACTGCGCAAATGGAAAATGTACTCAATAAAAACTTGGAACGATATAGTATCCATTTAGGCCTTTTTTATCATTTATAATTATATTATGCTTAATCAATTCTTGGAATAATGCTTTCAAGACCAAATAAGATTAGATTCTGTAGATTTTGTGTTTAGGGACAAATCACGAACTATTTATAGCTTTTTCAATATTTTTAAACAATCTATCTAAAGTAAAAGGTTTATCCTTGAAGCTCTTTATTCCTAATGAGAGCGCCTCTTCTTTCACACTTTTATCTGCGCTGGCAAAAATTATATTTACATCATCATCGAGTGCAAGGATCTCTCGCGCCGCTTCCAAGCCGCTTTTTACAGGCATCCGATGATCCATTAGAATAATATCCGGTTTTTTATCAAGGCTTTTATAGGTATTTATCGCCTCTTCACCATCTTTAGCACACGCAACTACATTATGACCGTTCAAACTCAACGCTTTTTTATACAAATTTAATAAAGATTCATCGTCTTCAACGATAAAAATACTAACCATTAAATTAAAGTCTCCTCACAGATATAATTTTAGAAATTCTCAAAATCCCGAATTGAAAATCTCTCTACTGAATATTAAATGATAGATGCTTTTATTATTTAATTCTTTTGGAATTAAATGACTGATCGTGATATATAACTCTTTTAAGGGAGCGAAAGGTAGATACACAATTCTAAAAAAATTGCTAAGAGTCTTTTTATTTCTCTTCTCTTCTTTTGATGAGAGAAGCTAATTTTGTTGAGAAATGGGAATTATTAGTTATATTTCCATAGTGTGGATCTATACCTTGAGTTTTTAGTTCATTTTGTTGAAATTCAATATTTATAGAAGAAATTTTCACATACCATATCATATATTTATGCTCCGTTGGTTCTTGGCGTATTTTCTTCCACTCCTCAAAACATTTCTTAGAACAAAATATGATATTTTTATGTTTGATTTTTCTCTTCCTGGTTCGGGAAAAAACTTTCTTACATAATTCACATTGCACTGGAAATCACCATAGTATGTTCTATAATTAGTTTCTATCAAAACTATATAAATAAAAAATCATATTTGAGATCTTTTTAGTGAATATTTTTTTTATTTCCACCCTTTAAAAATTGAAATTCTTGATGATATTTTAATAAATGGCGAGTTAATTAGATATCTATAAAAAAATATATGTTTAATCCAGGAAAGAGTTATCAAACTCAATAAGGTTATCTTAAGTATCAGAAAGGGCTTTAAAATGATAAAAATAGACTAATAGAAAATAAATACCATATATCAATGGCTTACCAAATCTGCAATAGGAGAAAAAAGAAAGTTACTTAGACTTACCTAAAAACTTTTAAGTGATACAATACATAATAAAATAGGACCTTAGAACTTTCGAGATCAACAAATATTATAATAGAATTCTAATCATATCAAGAATTAGGATCTTACATTATAGGTCTATTATGAATAATTTTATTTGAATTAAAAAACTAAAACTCACAGTGAAATTAGGATTATGAAAAAACCTCACAGAAAACAGCCTCATAGACCAAGACACTTTAGCAAATTG
The DNA here is from genome assembly GCA_008080735.1 of Promethearchaeota archaeon. Classification (GTDB taxonomy): domain Archaea; phylum Asgardarchaeota; class Lokiarchaeia; order Sigyniarchaeales; family SOKP01; genus TEKIR-8. Next base: position 23,126 of record SHMW01000023.1, on the reverse strand, counting down.
GCTGAGGAACATTTTAAGCAAGAAAGGGAAATTAATATTGCCTTAGCTGGAAATCCCAATGTGGGAAAATCAGTAATCTTTAATCAACTCACGGGCCTTTCACAGACAATCGGGAATTGGCCAGGGAAAACAGTAGAACGCAAGATCGGAGAATTAGATTTTATGGGTTTTCACTTTAATATCGTAGATCTTCCAGGAATATACAGTTTATCGGCCTATTCATTAGAAGAGATTGTTAGTAGAGAATATTTGGTCTCTGAAAGTGTTGATATTATTGTAAATGTTGTCGATGCGACCAATTTAGAGCGTAATCTGTTCTTAACGTTCCAACTGCTTGAATTAAAAATCCCGATGATTATTTGTTTAAATCAAATGGATATATTACGCAAAAGAAACATCGAAATTGATTTCGAAAGGATGGAAAAGATATTTAAAGTTCCAGTTATTCCAACGGTTGCGGTACATGGAAAAGGAGTTCATCAACTCTTAGAGGAATCAATAGAATTTATCACCTGCCAAAATTTTCATCCCCACCATAAAGAACATCAGAGAGGGCGCTGGAGAGATCACCCACAGTATTTCCTATCAAGAGAAGAGTTTCTCGAAAAACTACGCTCATGTAGCTCACTAAAAGAGATCTATCATTTTCCAGATTTATCCGATCTCCTCTCCTTTGGAAAGGAAATTGAATCCAAAATCCAAGTTGTAAAGGAAAAAATCGTTGAGTGCAAAGAATTTTTTTCTCAATTCAATTATCCTCCCCGATTTCTTGCCATAAAAATTCTTGAGGAGGATAACGAAATAGAGAGATTATTTAAAGATAAAGAAGAAACATGTGAAATTCTTAAGGAAGCATCAAATTGTCGTGATCAATTAGAAGAATTACATGGAGAGGATATAACCACTATTATCTCTTCAGAAATATATCACAACATTAATAAAGTTATTGATAAAATACTAATAATAAAATCGGAAAAAGATGTTAAGAAAAAAACCTTGACTGATAAGCTCGACCATCTCACAACTCATTCTTTTTGGGGATATATCATTTTACTCCTAGTACTCTTTGGGATTTATTATTTTACATTTACTGTGGGAGACCTTATAGGAGGATATTTAGATGAAATTTATGGAATATGGACCGAAGGTATTTATGCCTTATATGGAGAAGATACCATATGGGTGATGATGTTATGGGATGGTGGGGTCGGGGGATTTTTTGGAGCTGTAGGAGGTGTATTAGTTTATGTCGTCCCCTTTTTCCTTATTATTGAAATTTTGCAAGATTCGGGATATCTCCCCCGTGCGGCATTTCTTATGGATAAATTTATGCACGCAATAGGGATCCATGGAAAATCGATCATTCCTATGATTTTAGGATTTGGATGTAATGTTCCCGCATGCGCAGGCTGTAGAATAATGGAAACACAACGCGAAAAAAAAATCTCAATCGCTTTAACCTCTTTAATTCCATGTGCGGCAGTTATGACCGTTGTTTTAGGGCTTGTAGGGCGATATCTTGGTCTTGGTTGGGTATTGGTGCTTTTTCTTATCAATTTTCTCGTGATAATCCTGATAGGAAAAATATTGAATAAAACGATGCCAGGGAAATGTACAGAATTAATCATGGAAATGCATGAATATAGATTGCCGAATGTTAATGTTATTCTGAAGCAAACCTGGATAAGATCGAAAGAATTTATCTTTAAATCATTACCGCTGATAATTGGGATAGGTATATTTTTGGAAGTTATGCTTATCTTCAATGTACTTGATCCCATCAATATCGTGCTATACCCAATTACTGTCCTCTGGTTAGGATTACCTATGATTACTGGCATTTTCCTTATTTATGGGATTCTTAGAAAAGAATTAACTCTCATTCTGCTTCAAGTTCTTGCAGGATCCTTGGGATTAAGCATACTACAACTTCTTACGCCATTACAGATGATAACATTCAGTTTGGTGACTATGTTATATATACCGTGTTTTGCTACTATCATCATAATCGCACGTGAAACAAGCTGGAAATATGCGATTAAGATTTCGCTATTGGAGATCGCCATCGCATTATTAATCGGAGGGATTGTCAATTGGATTGCGCTGGGAATCTTTGCGGTGATATAAACACTTCTCATGGAGTATTAAAAAAAGATTGTAACTTGGAAATCATAAGTCATTTACTCTCTTTTTCTTAATTTTTATAATATCTATTACTCATTTGGCATGCCCAATATTGTAAATAAATAAGATTAAACTTGAGACATTAATAAATCTCATTATTAGCTAAGCATCATTAATAGTTTATAGATTTAAAAGATTTAAGTTATTATTCTTATCCTCTATTTAGGAGTATAATAGCATGGTGGATTAAATGGCTTCTAAAGATTTTAATTACTATTTGTTCATAGTCCAAGAATCGAACTGGGATATTGTTAAATCCGGAAATATTATTGGGACTGATAACAAGGATATCTATGATGAAATTAAAGCTAATGATAAAATATTAGTATATGTAAGTGGGATATCACAGATAAAAGGATTATACGAAGTAATATCAAAATATAAGGAAGATATTCCAATATTTGAGGGTAAGAACCGACCTTATAGATTTAAATTAAATCTCATTGAATTTTTTGAAGATAGATCTGAGTTCAAAGATCTTGTACCCAAATTGAATTTCATAGAAAATAAAGAAAAGTGGTATACTCATTTAGGTGGTATCAAAGGTGTGAAGGCTCTCACATTGAGAGACTATACCGCGATGATTAAATCATTGAAATAAAGAATTAAAATCTTTTTAAAGAGCTAAAAAAACTTTTATTTGGAAAGTTTTTTACAATTTCTTTCTCAATCTCATTTGTTAATGTTTTTTTAAAATAATTCATTAGAATTGTATTGAATTATCAATCAGATAAAGAGAGAGTAAAAGTTGAAGATCAAAATTACTACTCCATGTCGCATCCATCTATCGCTAATTGACGAGAACGGTTATACTGGACGAGTCGATGGTGGAATTGGTCTGATGCTCGATAAACCAAATGTGGTCTTTGAAGCAAGCAATTCCGCCAAAGAATTTAAGATTGAAGCACATCAATATTATAGGGAATCCATTGAAGTGATCAATGAAAAAGCTTCAAAAGTGTTTAAAACTCTCGATATTAGCAATAAGAATTTTCATTTTTATCTAAGACAATATTATCCCTCCCATGTTGGTCTAGGGAGCAAAACCCAATTATCATTAGCTATCGCTTCAGCCATTGCAAAATTAAAAGATCTCGACATTTCTCATGAAACACTTACCAATATTGTTGGAAGAGGTGGCACGTCGGGGATCGGTTGGCGCGGATTTAAAAGTGGCGGATTTATTCTAGATGGAGGACACGATTTTGGGATTGGAAAAGAAAAAGAAACATTTCTCCCTTCATCTGCCTCAAGTTCCGCGGATCCTGCGCTTACAATATTTAGATATAATATTCCCGAACATTGGCGATTTGTTTTAGTTATTCCCAATGTAAGAAAGGGCGCATATGGAGATGAGGAAGTCTCAATTTTTCAAAAACATACTCCTATCCCAAGAGAAGAAGTTAATGAGGTGTCCCATCAAATACTCATGAAAATAATTCCAGGAATATTAAAGAGAGATTTATCAATTTTTGGAGAGGGACTACGCCGAATACAATCTATTGGATTCAAAAAGATCGAGATAGGCTTGCAAGATAAAATAGTGAAAGATTTGCTTAATTTTATGGGTGATTTAGGTGTTAAAGCTTATGGGATGAGTTCATTTGGCCCTAGCGTTGTGGGAATCACGGAATCTGATTCAAGAGCAAAAGAGTTATTAGACGCACTCAAATCTCGGCTTAATCACATTGGACATTTTTATATATGTAAACCCAATAACGAAGGAGCAAGATATGAAATTCTTGATTAGGAATCATGGTTGATAAAAGTAAAATTTATTTTTCATCAGATTTAAGTATAAAAGAACGAGCCTGTTTTGAGACGGGAATAAAACTTGGCGCTCTCTATCATATATTATGTGGAATTCCTATTTCTACTGATGAGAAAGTTCTTAAGGCTATTGAGAAAGGGATTGAAAAGAGTATATCCTGCCAACCATATGTAAAGGAAGTGAATATTCAACTAGATCGGCATTTGATTCGTGGGGAAAAATATCATGAATTTGATTACGACGAAATAACGGGGAGGATTATTCGAGCAAAAATTATTATAAATTTTGAGAATGTAGAAGTCACTGCTAAAATTGACTGGGTTAAAGAGTTAGAATATCCACTAATGTTTATTGAGAAGATCGTTCAGATTTAAAGAAGTTCAAATTTCACCACCTAATCTTAAAAGATTTGTATAAATTGGGAGCAGTAATCCTTTATCACTTCTATAGTTTTAAAAACTTGCTTATTTTGACTGAATCGGTTAATATCACTTTCGTAATTCGCTATTTTTTTTTTAATTGAATGAATTACTTTTTTATCCCCTCGTTCAAACGCAACCTTTAATCGAGTTGCTAAAATTATCATCTCTAACGCTAAATTTTCTGCTCTATTATATAAATGATATGATTTTCTTAATAACTCTGATAAGATCGGTTTAATTATGAATTGGGTTAATTGAGTTGTTCCCAAATCGCTTTTTTTCGCTATAAGTTCCGAATCAACCACGAAACCTATAATTATTCCCCAAGCATTTTTTATATAGGGTATTTGATTTATCCCACCTTTCAATTTATCTGAGTAAAATTGTAGAATAGAATGTAGTGTTTGATCTTTCTTAAAAGAATAATACCTTTTGGGAAATTTTTTGATATTTCTATTTGATTGGGGTGATTTTAATGCTGCTAAAGCATAATAATAGATATTATCAACGAAATTTAGGATTATAAAACCGTTCTTTTCGAGATTTTTATAGGTTTGAGTGGTTGGATAAGGTTTGATTGTGATTGAATCATTGCTTAAAACTTGTATACCCATACAAGAAGTATTATAGACATTCTTTTTTGAAAAATCATCCCAAAAAAAAGTTGTAGCTAAAATTTCATATAAATAATTTTTTTTCAAACAGAAATTATCCATCCCTCCTTTTTTACCGCTATCCATGTTTTTATTCCTCTTTCTGATAATGATGAGTTAGTTTTTTAAACTATATTAGTAATAATGTTTATCAGTAAAAAAAAATGATATGATAGATTTCCCTCTCTAAATAATCAAAACCAAGAAAAAATCTCAATCATCTATATCATAAATAAATAACTAAAAGCTTATATCGAAACACATGCAATTTTTAACTATGGATACCCCAAATATTCTTTTTATATTCACCGATCAACAAAGATTCGATACGATGGGTTGTTATGGACAGTCTTTAAATGTGACCCCAAATTTGGATGCCTTAGCAGAGGCGGGAGTTCAATTTACTAATGCATTTTCCTGCCAACCAGTGTGTGGACCTGCACGCTCATGCCTTCAAACAGGCTTATATGCAACTCAAACTGGATGCTATCGAAATGGTATTGCCTTACCAACCAATATGAAGACAATTGCTCACATTTTCTCTGAAAATGGCTATTCTGTCGGATATATTGGGAAATGGCATCTCGCTAGTAATGGCTTACCTTCACATGAAGATATTGGTCCGGAGGCTGATTACAGGACAAAACCCATACCCAAAGAGAGAAGAGGTGGGTATAAAGATTATTGGTTAGCTTCAGATTTACTTGAGTTTACCTCTCATCCCTATGAGGGCCATTTATTTGATAAAGATATGAAAAAAAGAGAATTTAATAAATATAGGGTAGATGCAATAACGGATTTTGCTTTAGAATATTTAGAGAACGTTGAAAAGAGCCGTCCTTTTTTCCTCTTTCTTTCTTACCTTGAACCTCATCAACAAAATGATTATAAAAGTTTCGTAGGTCCGAACTATTCCAAAGAAAAATTCAGCGATTATGAAATCCCTGGTGATTTAAAAGGTAATAAAGGAGATTGGGAAAAATATTATCCCGATTACCTTGGATGTTGCCATAGCATCGATAAAAATTTCGGTCGTATTAATAAAATGCTTAAAGACTTAGAAATAGATAAAAATACGATTATATTCTATACCAGCGATCACGGGTGTCATTTTAAAACACGGAATCGAGAATATAAACGGAGTTGTCATGAATCCTCTATCCACATTCCGCTAATCATAAAAGGAGATGTATTTAAAAATGGAAAGATTGTTGATGAATTGGTAAGTTTAATTGATCTTCCCCCAACGATTCTCGCTTCTGCTAATATAAAAATTCCCGATTATATGGAGGGGCGGAATTTACATAATCTGTTGAATGATAAGTCTCAAAACTGGTCAAATGAAATTTTCATCCAAATAAGTGAATCTCAGATTGGAAGAGCAATAAGAACTAAGAAATGGAAATTTTCCGTCTCTGCTCCAAAAAAGAACGGTTTTTTATATTCAAAAAGTAATACCTACAAAGAAGAGTATCTCTATGACCTTGAAACCGATCCTTATGAACAAGAAAATCTAATCAAATTAAGAGAACATATGGATATTAAAAAAATTTTAAAAGAGAGATTGTTATGGTTTATAAACCATATTGAAAAAGAAGAACCAGAAATACTTCCATATAATTCGTAAATCACTATAATTCTCTGCTATAATTTTCAAAAGTCAAAATGATTTTAGCTAAATTTAATCTCAGTAGCTCTCAATGGAGGAATCAAAAATGCACTAAAAAGATTTGAAAAAAAATCAAAAAAAAAGTTATAGATGAAAATTGGTCACTTTTGGTCGCCTATATTTACGCTCTTCTGGGTATATGACACCCGTGACGGGCGGACAACTATTATAGATCTCTTCTATTTCAATTATCCCAAATTTAATTAATCTGTGTCTCTCGATACCGGTGTATGTTCCTTTAACGACTTGATTCGCATAATCAAAGTTCATGCAAAATACAGCCACTTTAACACCGTCTGGGATTGCGTATAGATCTTCCTTCAGCCCAGAAAGTGGGAACACTAATCTATTATGATCTGCTGCTTGGAGAGGGATATGCGGGATAATTACTGGATATCCATCTTCGGGATCAAGATAACTTATTGCTCTCACTGCGATAGGTGCCCTAAATAGTTGGTATCCAAGAGGGTTTAATCTTTTTTCTGATAATCTTGTTTTCAGAGCTCCTTTTCCGATTATATCTTTGATGATCCCTCCTACGATTCCTAAAAGGGGTAAATCTCGTACCGGTCGGGCAGCAATAACGTCATTGTAGTATGCGGTATGGACTCGCACATACGTAAAATATCTCATTAATTCCGATTTATTGAAGTGTTCCAGCTCTTCCCCTTCCTTTTTGAGATAATCGTATTTGGCTTTCACTTGAAGAAATTTAAATGGCATATCCGCGGTCATATACAATATTCCTTGTTTCGGATTATTATTCACGTTTTCCTTGCTTGTCCCCTCAGTAAAAGCTCCCCACGCAATTTCTTTTTTGCTTATCGCTCTATTACTCGTAATCATCGTGATATGGGGCCATCCTCGATCATCAATAGTAGAAACTAGCTTCAGCATAACATCTGGTTGTGTAAAATGTAAGGCTTTTTCGGACAATTCTGAGGACCATTCTAATTCTTTCTCTTTTTTACTCATTTTTCAACCTCTATTAACATTATAGATTTTTTTTATTTAACAGGATGGTAATTTCGTTTTATTTGCCTGACTCACTGAATTTCCAGAATTCTCTTCATTTTTAGTGAGTCCAGACCATTGAACATTCTTTACTCCAGTGTCTTTCGCAATACTATACAATTTTTCTATCTCTGCTCTTCTCATAAGATTTATTTCCTTCAATTCCCAATCCAGATCAAGTCGTTTGTATTTGTCTATGCAAAGATTATTAAATGAAAGCAGATCCCATCGTTCGGGAAAATTATCCAATTCATTGATAATAAATTCACCTATTCCCTTAATATTCGCTTCTGTCGCGGTATATTTTGGGATTAAAGGGGTCCTAATCCATAATCTCTTCCCATTATTTTTTGCATATTGCGCAATCCATTTGGCATTTTCCAGTATTTTTTCATTGGACACCCCCGTAAATTTTTTATGCTTTTCGGAATCGATTTCTTTTATATCTAAAAGAATAAGATCAACGTACGGTAAAAGGTTCTCATAGACTTTTTTAGATGCATATCCGCAAGTATCTAAAGCGGTTGAGATTGCATTTTCTTTACATTTTTTTAGAAAATTTATAACAAATCCAGATTGCAAGGTTGGTTCTCCACCAGACACGGTGACCCCACCTCCAGATTTGAGATAATACACTCTGTCTTTATTGACTTCATGAAATAAATCTTCTAATTCCCACCATGTGCCAAACATATGAAGCGCAGTACTGGGGCATTCCTCAACGCATTCTCCGCAACTTATACATTTATTCCGATCAATATGTAATCCATGTTCATCGAAATATAGGGCTGATTGTTTACATGTATCTATACATATTTTACATCCTATGCATTTATGTTTTAACCATTCAAGCACGGACTTTTTTTCTATAGACTCCGGATTATGGCACCATATACATTTTAAGGGACAATGTTTAAGGAACACTGTTGTTCTTATTCCTGGTCCATCTTCCGTTGACATTTTCTGTATTTCAAAGACAAGAGCCTTATTATTTGTATCTTCTGTCATTAATTCCATCCCTTATTATGCCTATCTACATTTTATGTGATTCTCTTGCTATTATCTCATCCTGAAGCTCTTTCCCTATGGCATTAAAGTAAGCATTATAACCGGTCACTCTCACTAACAAATTCTCGTAATTCTCAGGGTGTTTTTGCGCGTCTTTTAACATTTCAGAATCTAACATATTTATCTGTAAACATGTTCCCCCATTTTCTATATAACCCCTTAGATACGACCTGAATTTGTCTCGATGCTCGGCATCTCTAAGTATGCTCGGATTGAAGGTGATGGTATGGCTGGCTCCATTTGGAAGGTAATTTATATATTGACCATCCTCTGTTTTGCCACCGAGTGCTTTTCCAACGGAATTAGTGACTGCTGTTGGCCCTTTTGTATCAACTCCATCTGTAGGACATATCGCATTTGATAAATAGGTTCCTGCCTTCCTTCCATCTGGAGTAGCGGGGGTCAAGGCTGCTGCCTCACCTGCCCAATAATTCCATGAAAGCATCCCAGGTCTGTATTGAAAATTAGTAGGAGTTGTATATTTCCACGTTTCATCTGACCAAACTTTCATCACTTTCCTTGCTAACTCATCAGCTTTATCCCTATCGTTTCCATATTTAGGTGCTTTATTTTTTAAAATCGTCTGCATTACAGCATATTCTCCTTCAAAATTATGCAACAACGCTTCTTTTATCTGTTCAATTGTATATTTCCCCTCATCATAAACAAAATGTTTAATTGCCAACAATGAATCAACAACAGTCGCAAAAGAGACGCCTTCGATTGTAACAAAGCGTAATTCCGGTCCACCGTTTCTTATATCAATCCCTTTTTCAATACATCCTTTTACAATAGATGATAAATAGGGTGTAGGCAAAAATCTTCCTCTCGTTTCTTCTGTTAAATTATTTACTCTAACGACATACTGGATGATAAACTCTATTTGAGCTTTCCAAGCCTCCCAGAATTCCTCCCAAGTTTTAAATTGTTCAGGACCTCCTGTCTTTGGACCAAATCGCTCTCCTTCTTTCGACCATGGCTTTTTCCCGTTTTCAGGCATTATTTCACCGTTCCATAGAGTTAATTCGATGCTTTTTGCTAAATTGGGATTACAATTAACCGTACCAGATCGATCGTTGCCCTGCATGGTATTCTCAAGGCAACCTACACACGCATAATCCCACGCCTCATTCTCGGGTATCCCTTCTCCTATCATCCCCGCTATGCTTCTTTCGTCAAAATTAATTAGAAATGGTGAACCTTGCGATCTTGAAATCATTTCAATTAAAATATCTAAAAGCTTATTTGGAGAATTTCTGTGTAATCTTATATTGGGTTTTGGTTCTAAAATCGGAGACCACTCGTCAATCACCTCTAAGATCGTATAAGTTAAGTCGTTGGTTAAATCCTCTCCGTTTGGACCACATCCAGATAATGTCATAAGTTGTCCAAAAGCAGATGTGATTCCCTGCCTGCCAACGCGTATCTGTGCATCATAGGCAGTATTGCAATGAAACCAGAAGCTTCCAAGTATTTCTTTGGCAAAATTCTTTGTGATATTTTTCTCATCTAGCACATCTTTTTTGTAGAGTTCCCAAAGATGTTGATCCGTTCTACCAAATGATACACCTGGGCCTGGATATGACTCTTCAGCCATTATTAGCATATGAGTCAACCATATGGCTTGCACTCCTTGCCAAAACGTTTCGGCTGGTTCCCAAGGAACCCTTTCTAAATTCCGAGCCATTTGCTCTAGTTCTTCTGCTCTCTCTGGTGATGCGTCCTTTTTTAAATTCCGACATTCTTCAGCATATTTAGCAGCAAGTTTTTTAGGTATTAATGTAGCATTTATTATAGCACGAAGTTCTTGCCCTTTTGCGCCCTTTTTTTCCTTATCGGTCAATCTCTTGTAGGTATCTTTAGCTTTTTGATGATAATATTTGAATCCTCTTTTAACAACACCCTCAAGGTCAGGAATTAAATGACCTCCAGTGGCACCTACGTTCCCAAATCCAGCGTAATGGAATTTTAAATATTCATGACGATTTCTTAGGATTTCTTTCCAATATTGTTTCGTCTCCTTTTCATTTAAGCAATTGCTCAATTGTGTATTAAACCTCCCTCCCGCGATTAAATCATTGTCGGAAATAATCTCTTGGGGGATATAATCAAGCATAACTCTTTCAAAAAATTCGATTTTTCTTTCAGGTAGCGAAAGATCCCAAAAATTTTCCGGGAGCTCTACTCGCTCAGCGATGGATCTGAGTGAAGTTTCAAACACGCCTTTCCCGTCTACGCCAATATACATAATGACTTCAGGCGCCACATAATAATTCATTTCCTCCCATACAATATCCCATTCTACACCCGTTGTAAATGCCATGTATTCATTATTCCATTCACGCTCAGCTCCTTTAAAATAATATTCCCGTAGCCATGCAGAGCGAGGTAGAAGATCATGAGGTCTCGCGATGTCAAATTTATCCTTTCCAGAATCAGATTGTGCATTACTCATTTTTTTAATAACCTCAATAGGTTGTGAAAATTAAACTTTGATTTTCCACTTTAAAGAAAACATCAGTACTATTAAAATAAAATTGATATCAAATATAACGAATGTCAATTTTATTTCTTCTGCAGATATAAAAACGTTTGGTATCGTTTAAATATTTTCTGTCTATTGTGTCTCCTTTTTCAGATTTGAAAACTATGATTATACGCTTTATGATCTCAAATTACACAATCTTAGGTAGAAAAAATCTTATTGATTTCTTATAGAATACTATTTTATTCATTTTCGCGTGATATGGGGTATGTTTTCAATTATGGAAATTATGAGAACTCATACTATTACTGAAGTATTCGAAAAAAAGAAGATTTTATATATGTTTGAAGCATTATTTTTGATATATTACAGATAGAAATCAAATAGATTACAAATTTGGGTGAAACCTTATTTCTGAAGATCTAATATTAGTTAATAAACTCCGAATTGGGAACCTTATCAATTTGTCATTAGTTGAAATTATCACACTTAATTCGTTGCTCGAATATGGAAGGCCAATCGTACGCTATACTCTATATGTTATCGTGAATGAGTTAATTCAATCAAGAAAGCTAGATTTAGATAATATCCCTATAAAGGAATTAGAGGAATATGAGACCCGATTACTTAAATATGTTAAAAAAAAGGAGCTCAATAGCTCAGATCTCTCAACTTCCAGCTTTTACAATAATTTATCCAATTTAGAAAAGCGAGGATTAGTTAAATTTAATCTAAATCATAAAGGTCGTATAGATACGGTCGAACCAACACCATTAGCAAAAAGCGTGATTAAAAGTCTGCTCCAATTTTTCATGGATTCAACAGTGATACCCGATTTTGTCAAATTTGATGAAGAATTAACTAATGAAATTATCAAACGAACGAAAAAAACTCATTTAGATAACCTGATGGGGGTTTGGATCTCTGAATACATTCATTTAAGACTCGTTAATTGGTTCAAACCACTTGCCGATGAAGTTTTTGTGCTCTCTAAGAAACAGAATTACGAGGATTATTCAAAAACAGATCTCGAAGATGTCCATTTACCAGAGATTCATAATAAGAAAGTATTTGTGCCCGATAACATGATTGAGATGGTAGCTATCCCAAATTATAAGAAAACACCTCATTTTTATGATATGAATCGCTTTGAGCTTTTGACTGAATTATATAGGCTTTTAAGAGATGACGGAATGATTGTATTGGTAGCAAAAGCCCCATTCCCTCTTACAAAAGACATAGCAGCTGATGAGATCCTTCAAATCTATAGAGAATCTATTTCCAACTTGATCTTTTCAAAAGAAGAGATTCTTAAAGATTTAGAAAGAACTGGATTTACAAATAATGAGATTTTTGATTATAAAGGGATGATTGTAGCTCTAGGCAGGAAATAGAATCTTCTCATCCTTTTTATCTATTTATTAGAAAATTGTTATATTATTATAATCAATCCTTTATTATTGTAAATAAGAAACTAAATGAATATAGAATGAATGAAATTGATTGAGATATGATTTTACCAATTCTAACTGTTAGTCACCTATAGAGTTCTTAAGAATAAAATAACTCTTTTATTCAACTAAGATGGAAAAGAAAACTGTTTTAGGTATTGATCCTGGTTCGAAAAGTTGGGATTTTCTTGGAATTAAGGGAGATAATATTATATTAGATCTCTCGCTTCCGACAAAAGATTTGATGCGAGAGCCGATAAAAGTATTAAATATAATCGAGTCTTTAAATCAAAGAGAAACAATCGACCTTTTTACAGCCCCTTCTGGCTTCGGGTTGCCCTTAAAGAAAGTAAAGGAATTGACTGAACGAGATCTTTTTCTAACTTTATTGAAATTTAAGGCTGAGGAGAAAAATAAATTGGTAGGACTTGGTGAAATTTTACGCTTACTGAAAAATATAGATATTCCTGGAGTGATCGTGCCTGGGGTAAAACATTTATCTACAGTTCCAGAATATTACAAAATCAATAAAATAGATATGGGCACTGCAGATAAGCTCTGTACCTCTGTTACGGGTATTAAAGATCAATGCGAAAAATTTAGCCTTCCTCCATCTGAAACCAATTTTATTATGGTGGAAATTGGTTATGGCTTTACAGCCGTACTCGCCATCGAGAATGGGCAAATCGTAGATGGTATTGGGGGTTCTAATATTATGGGCTTTCGAGCGTGTGGAAGTTTAGATGGAGAATTAGCCTATTTAATTAAACATATTGAGAAAAAAAATATATATAAAGGTGGTGTGGCCTATATTTCTGGGTATAGTGATTTAAGTCTAAAGGAAATTACCATCTTAGCAGAAAAAGATCAACAAACGAAAAAAGCATTTAAAGCCTATCTCTCAAGCGTGAAAAAGGCAGTATTTGGAATTTCCTCCTCTTTTTCTGCAAAAAACAAAATAAAAGAGATTTTACTTGCAGGGAGGGGTGCGGAAATTCCCTATTTAAAGGAAAAGGTAATTAAATCCTTATCGGATGTGGCTCCTGTAAGATTAATGAATTCTTATAGTCAAATCGCAAAAAGAGCTGCTCAAGGCGCAGCGTTTATCGCAAATGGGTTATTGGGAGGTAAATATTCTCCTATTATAGAAAACATGAAGATTAAAGAATCATCTGGGTCGATCTTAGATGATATTTATATTCCTTTTAAGAAAGAAAATACGGAGTGATATGCATTAAAATCTTAATTCTAACGGGAACGCAGAGTTATTCCATTCTAAAAGGGGTTATTCAAAATATTCAAACCCATCAAATTGAGATAGTAAAAGTGCCCGTGTCTATATCCGCATTTATCACTCCTCAAATGGTTAAGGATTCTATAAACACTCGTAATCTCTCTGGTTATGACCTAATTCTCCTTCCCGGTTTTGTGCAGTGGGATTCATCCGAATTAGAAGAAAAATTCAATATTCCTATTCGAAAAGGTCCAGAATTTGCCTCGGATTTACCGATGATTTTAAAAAACTTAGAAGTCATTGATCTTTCAACAAATATTCCCGCGAATCAATTATTTGAATCATCAGGAACGGAACAACATAAAACTCTCTTTAAAGAAATGCTCGAGAAAGCCATGTATAACATATCTACTCAAACTTTTTTTATAAATCAAGACAAGAGTGATGTTATGATTGGAAAGGAATTGCCCCCTCCAATCATTGCTGAAATTGTTAATTGTCCGAAGAAATCCAACGAGTCTATCTTAAAAAAAACAACGCATTATATCGAATCTGGAGCAGATATAATAGATATTGGTTGCATTGCAAACGCACCTAATCAAGATCGCGTTCGAGAAATCATCAAATTGATTCATAATCATTTTAACATACTCATCAGTATCGATTCTATGGATAGTGATGAAATTTTAGCCGCGGTGGATGAAGGGATTGATATGATCCTAAGTTTTGACATAGGGAATTATGAAACCTTTTTAGATATTCCTAGAGATATCCCGATTGTGATCCTTCCCACTAATATTAACAAAGGATATTTTCCCAGAGATCCACAGACACGAGTACAAAATCTTTTTGATTTAACAGATAAATTACAGTCACATGGATTTACTAAATTAATCGCTGACCCATTACTCGAAACGCCAATTTCTCCTGGAATTATCAATTCTCTTCAAGCTTATTATTTATATACCCAAATTAGCTCGAAAAAACAATATAAAGAATTAAAATTACCCATGTTTTTTGGAATCTCCAACGTGGTGGAATTGATGGATGTTGATTCAGTAGGGATAAATGGTTTATTGGCAAGTATCGCAGCTGAATTGGATATGGGTATCTTATTCACTGTGGAGCATAGCACAAAAATGTTCGGAGGTGTGAAAGAACTTAAAAAATCAATGATGCTCAATTATCTTGCAAAACACAAAAATACCCCACCAATTAATATTGGAATGCAAGTTTTCAAAGCAAAAGGTAAGACTTCTCAAGAAATTCCAGATTTACCAATTGAGAATATTGTGGACGTGAAAGGGCCAAACACTCATTATAGAGCAGATGAGGCAGGATATTTCAAAATCTACGTAGATCATTATAAAAAGAGAATTTTTGTTTTATTTTATTCTAATAAAAATCAATTCTTGAATGGTTTTAGCGGACAGAAGGCCGAATTTTTATCGAAAAAAATAATTGAATTGAAATTAACCACGAATCTGACTCATATTAATTATCTCGGAAGAGAGTTAAAAAAGGCTGAAATGTGCCTTAAATTTGCAAAACCATATATTCAAGATGAATAATTGGCTTTATTTTCAGACGATTTCGAAACATGTCTTCATATCCATTCCAGGTTCTAACAAGGGCATAAGAGGAGCTAATGACTTTGCCAAATTCCCGCTATGTACCCGTAAAGCTTCGCTATCTTTGTACTTTTCATAGAAAACGATCGTATTTTTTTCTTTTCGTCCTTTTACTGTATGCGGAATATATTCGAGAGTTCCTTGTTCAGATTGTTTAATTTTTGGAACTAGTTCTTTTAAAACTTCTTTTGCCTCTTCCATCTTACCTTCCTTTACTTGGACTGAGGCGATAATTGTTATTGTAATTATCAACACCTTATTCGGTTATTTTTAAGAATTACTAAACAAAATCCTTAATAATATTTAAGAATTTCATAAGTAGTATTTCTTTGAGCTGGTTTCTTTCCTGCTTCTTTAATTATTGAAATTATCTCATCAGAAGATAAATATTCTCCAAATTCTGCCCCAGCACTTTTCGAAATGTTTTCCTCTAACAATGTGCCTGAAAAATCATTCACACCATAATTAAGAGAAACTTGAGCAAATTTTGGTCCTAATTTAACCCAAGAACACTGAATATTTTCAATTAAATTGTTCAAAAAAAGGCGTGCCACCGCAAATAATTTGAGATCTGCCATACCATAACTCGGTTTAAGGGGTCTTTCAGGCAGTTGTGATAATATGGGTTTGTTCTTCACGAACGGAAGCGGTACGAATTCCGTAAACCCTTGTGTATCTTTTTGGATATCTCGTAAGATGTTCAAATGTTCAATTCGATCTTCTAATGATTCGATATGTCCATACATCATCGTTGATGTGGTTGGTATACCAATAATATGAGCTGTTTTAATAATCTCGATCCATTGTTTCGTTGAAATCTTATTCGGACAAATAATCTTTCTGACATCATCCACGAGGATTTCGGCGGCAGTCCCCGGCATCGAATCTAATCCCGCTTTTTTAAGTTCTTTGAGGGTTTCTTTAATTGATTTATCACATAATTTAGCCATATAATAGACTTCTTGAGGAGAAAATGCGTGAATATGAATTTCTGAATTAATTTCTTTCACTTTTCTAAGAATATCCAAATAATAGTCAAACGTGAGCTCGGGATTGATTCCTCCTTGGATACATACTTCTGAGATATCAAATTTATTCGCCTCAAGAACTTTTTTTTCTATCTCATCAATTGATAGCAGAAATGCCTCAGAATCATTTTGCGGGACACTAAAAGAACAGAATTTACAATTCTGATGGCAAATATTGGTGAAATTAATATTCCTATTTATAACGAACGTAACCACATTATCTTTCTTTTCAAAACATATTTGGTTTGCAGTTGCTTGTAGGGCTAAAAACTCTTTTCCCGTAATTTTTAATAGTTGGACCGCTTCTGGTATACTAATTTCTATATTATTGAGGCTTTTCTCGAGGATAATCTTAATATCTGGTTTTATATCATCAAGGATTTTGTTTAATAACATTTTCTTTATTATATTTTACGATTTTTTGTATATTATTGGGACAGAAAGACTCATTATCTATAAATTTCTCATAAATAGGTAATCTCTCTTGTAAATTAAATCCATTTTTTTTACATACTTTGGCTAACTGTGAGATTTGAGGCCACCTTTCTTCTGGGTTGATATAATCGATCGTAAAGGGGCTTATCCCCCCAAAATCATCGATTCCTGTTCGTAAGAAGTCCTTTTCATATCCAGAAATTAAATTTGGAGGTACTTGCAAAGCAATCTCATTTTCAAAAATTATCTTAGCTATTCCCACTACCCTTAGCATCTCTTTAATTGAGATAATTTTCGACGGCTGATAAGAAATATAGGGTTTTTTCACAAAATTTTGAATGATAACTTCTTGAATATGACCATATTTTTTGTTTAATTCTTTTATCAAGAATAGGTCATTTATTCTGTCTTCCATGGTTTCTCCTATTCCCAACAATAATCCGGTGGTAAAGGGTATTTTAAGTTCACCCGCTCTCTCTATATGTTCAATTCTTGAACTCGGTATTTTTCCAGGTGAATCTTCATGAACAGCTCCCTCTTTACATAAAGCCTCATCAGTACTTTCGAGCATTAAACCCATACTTGCTACGTCATTTTTTAGAGATCTCATCTCTTGAAAATCCAAAAGTCCAATGTTTACATGCGGAAGAATATTTTGTTTTAATAAAAATTTACAGATATATTGTACATATTCGATATACTCTCTGAATCCATATTCCTTTAGACGCTCCCGCACCATCGGGAAGGTGTCTGGTTTTTCGCCTGACATGATCAGAGCTTCCGTACACCCATATTTTAAGGCAATCTCAGTCTTACCCTCAATTTCCTTTTCAGATAATAGGATTGTGTTTTTCTCCCCTGAATTTTTAGGAATCAGATAATTATAATAACAATATCCACACTGATTTTGACAATAATTCGATAAGGAGAGTGTATAGTTTCTCGAGAACGTAATAATATGTCTTTGTTTCGTTTTCAACTCTGATCTAATCTTTAACACGCGATCTTGTATCTGAGTAAGTGATAATACTAATAAGTCTTTAATTCTCAAGGTTTTTCGCATTAATTTATTGCTGTGTATTCTAGAATTACATAATTATTTCTATGTTTAATATTGACTAACATAAACCTTGGAGCTTCATCCATCTTACTAAAACCTACACCTTCGACAAGACTGATAGCATCCTTACCTCCCACAATCCAAGGAGCAATAGTCAATCGCAACTCATCAATTAGGTTATTCTTGATAAAACTCCAATTAAGTGTCCCTCCTCCTTCTAAGAGAATCTTTTTTATTCCTTTTTGCTTTAGGATAGGCATCAATTTCAATATATCCACCTTTTCAGATTCACCACATTTTATGACCTCTACATTTTCTTTTGATTCAAATTTTCTAACTTTTTCTTCGGGAATATGGTTAGTCGTACAAATGAGGGTTGGATAGAGTTCTGGTTGGTAATTAAATACTTTTGAATGGAGTGGAATGCTCAAATCGCTGTCTAATACAATTCGATAATATCCGTTATGGTCGTAGTACTTAATATGTAATTTTGGATTATCGTTTAGAATGGTTCCCTTTCCCACCATAATCGCGTCTACTTCCGTCCTTAGTTTGTGGACTTCTTTCCAATCCTCCTCATCTGAAAGCTCGGGATCCCCTGTCTTAGAAGCAATTCTCCCATCAATAGTCATTGCTGCGCTTAAAATGATATATGGTTTTTCATAATCTTTCAAAAACCTTCTCACCTTTAATATAAACTTCTTTAATATTTTCTGGAGTAGTTCTTTGAACAATTAATGGATAGATATTATCTTGGTCTAGAATATTGGTATAATAATTTGAAGAATTCAAATCAATCACAATAAAATCTGCTTGCTTTCCTTCCATAATGGATCCAATTTCATTTTCTAAATTAAAGTTTTGTGCAGCATTAATAGTTATCATTTGCAATAGTTTTTTCGCATCTAATCTGAAATTTGAATTTGTTCTATTATTCAGAACTCTATAAAGTAAGTAAAGATATCTTATTTCCTCAAACAGGTTTGGTGCATTTGCCATTATATTATCGGTTCCAATGGATATTGGGATGTTTTGGTCTATAACTTCTACTATGGGTGGGAATCCAACTCCAAAATAGCCATTACATCGAGGACATAATATTAATTTTATATTCGATTGTTGCATTTTATACAGATCGGTCGCATTCAATTGTGTTCCATGAACGATAATATCAATTATACCATCCTCAATTAGTTTTTCAAATTGCTCTGGCTTTCGAATTAATTCTGCATGATGGCAACTCACTAGTTTGTCATATTTTTTTTTATATCTCGCCATAATTGCTGAGATTTCTTTATCCACTTTGCTATAACTTGATAAACCAATCCCTTCAGCATTTCTAAATATCTCTTTAATTTCACCAGCTTGAGTAAATCTACCTAATATTAAACACTTTATCGGCTGTTCATTTAGCGCTTTCTTTAGTAAATTGATGCCTTCTACGCTATTTTCCCGGAAGTCAATAAAACAAGTGATCCCATTCGAAATCATTTCCCGTGCCGCTTCTTTTATTCCTTTTAGCTTCTGCTTTCTCCTACCTTGCTTTAATTGTATATGTTTTATCCCATCTGGAGGTGCAACGGTTTCGATCAATCCTTTATTATATCCCGCTTCCTTTACAAAACTATCACCGATATGGACATGAGAGTTTATTAGACCGGGTAAAATGATCTTATTGTGGTTGAGATGGTTGTAATTAATTTTTAGGTCCTTGCAATCATCAAATTCCAGATTATTTATCATTCCCTCCGTGGAAAGACTAAATCTAATTTTCTCTTTTAATCCTAAATCATCTCCTATAAAACCATAGGAAAAAGAAAATTTTCGCACCTTAACCATCACCTAGAATTATTCACTTGTTTTGTTAAAATATTTCTTAAAATGAACACTATATTACTTCGGCGTGGCTGACCAAGTAGTCCAAGTCCTTTACGATGCTGGTCTTGGGGACTCCGCCCTTCTGCTCGACCAACTCGTGCGCCTCCTTTCTGGTCATTGACTCGAGCTTGCCCGTAAAACAGAATTTCTTGCCTTCGATATTTCCCATTTTGATTTTTTCCCTCCGTAGTTGTAATTGTGGATAGGAAATATTAGGAGTAGGGGATATTTAAGTATTGATGGAGTTCGGAAATAGTAAAAAAATAAGTAAAAACGAAAAAATCAAATAAGAAAAGAATAATTAAAAAAAAATAGAAAGGATATTACTCGAGCATTGCTAAAAATTGGTCTTCGGTGATGATGGCGGTGCCTTGGGCTTGAGCCTTTTTGTATTTGGTGGTTTGCTCTGTTGAATTCGTCACTAAATAGCTGAGGTTCTTGGTCACGCTGCTTTTTGCCTCCCCTCCGTGTTTTTCTACTAACCCCTGTGCTTCTTTTCTGGACATCGTATTGAGCTTGCCCGTGAAACAAAAAGTGAGTCCCTTGAGCCTGCCTTCGGTGACGGGTGCGGCGATGGTGACCTTTCCGGTCTCTAAGAGTCGTTCCATTTCGGGATATAATTTCTCTACTCCTTGCTGTAGGGCTTCTGCGGTGATCTCGGCATATCCGTCGATCTGCGACAACTCGCCTACCGAAGCGTTTTTGATGCCTTCTAATGTGTCGTATCCCGCCTTCACGGCTTTTTTGACCATCCGCTCTCCCAAGCCCTCGATCTCGAAGCCCGCAATAAATCGTTCTAAGGGGATCTCCGTGACCGCGAATAGGTTGTCCAGAGCTTTTTTGGCGGACTTTTCTTGGACCCCTTCCAGTTTCGTGAGGTCGGACACTTTGAGGGTATAGAGGTCGGCAATCGTATGAATCTTTTGAGTTTCAAACAGAGGTCTGAGGATAAGTTTCTCGGAAAAATGTTTGATGTCGTTCTTTTTGATCCATTTAACGATCCTCCGATATTTAACGTTGGGACAGTCCTCGTTCGGACAATAGAGGCGGCTCCCCTCGTTGATTAGCTCGGAGTCGCAGGCCTGGCATCGGGCTGGGATCACAATCTCTTCTGCGTCTTCGGGCGTTGAGATTACATATTCGATCTTGGGGATGATGTCTCCTCGTTTAGATACCATCACTTTGGAGCCGATCTTGACCTTGAGATCGTTCATAATGTCGGGGTTTGCTAAACTTGCTCGTTGGACGGTGCTTCCCATGATCTCTACGGGCTTGATTATTGCGACGGGGGTATAATTGGCTCCGCTGACGCTCCATTCCACGTCGATTAGTGTGGAGTCTATCATCTCGGCGGGGAATTTAAATGCGATCTGGGATTCCGGCTTAGCCCGTTTCATATCTTCTCTATCGATCTCTCTGCCTTTGATGACTAACCCGTCGATCTCGTAGTTCAGTGAATCGCGGATTGAGTCGATGATCTCCTGGCGGGTCTCGATGACTTCTTGGATTGTATGCACGGTTTTGGTCTTGACTACCTCAAATCCTTGCTGCCCTAACCACTTAATCTTGTGGATCTCGTCGTGAAAGGTGATCTGACTATCCGAAGCCCACGCGTCATAGACAATGAGATTGAGGTCGTCGCTACCTTTGTGGTCTTTCCTTCTGATAATACCCGCGGCGGCGTTGCGAGGGTTCATATTGTCTGAATATTTTTGCTCGAAAGTGTCCCGGAAGAGGAGGACTTCCGCTCGGACCGCTCCCGTGAATCGGTCGGGAAGGTGTTTGACTAAGCCTTTCGCATTGAGGATATTCTCCGTTACATCATCCCCAACTTTCCCGTCTCCTCTGCTGACCGCTTTCTGGAAGATACCGCTCTTATATTGGAGTTCGATTGAAATCCCGTCGAGCTTGTATTGGATGATAAACTGGTTATAGTATCGCTTTTTTGCCCATTTTTCAAACTCTTCGGGCGTAGAGGCTTTGTCTTGACTCATCATCGGCATAATATGTGCGGTCTTGGTAAACAACGGGTTGCTGTCTTGCCCTACTTTGAATAGGAGCGGGTTGGTCGGGTCCAACTCCCTTAACTCGTCTTCGAGTTGGTCGTATTTGGCGTCGCTGATCTCGGGTGTCTTGTTATAGTATAAATCGCGGTGGTGTCGGATGAGGTTTTCAAGTTTCGTAATGCGTTCTTGCACTTCGGGATCTGTAAGGTGTATGGAATTTGAATTAGGATTAGAATTATCTGAAATGTTTTTGAATAGGTTTTTCAGTTTTTTTGCCATAACTTTTCTACCCGTGTTTTTGTAAAATTTTGGTACGGAAATAAATGAATATAGCTATTTATGAGTAATGGGAGTTACGATTTTGTGATATATAAATAAAAAAATAAAAATTTCTACTATTGGGCGAGGCGGTATTCGATATAGTTGGAAATAAAGGCTTTTTTGTCCGATTCGTGAGGTTCTTGGCATAACAGCCCGAATCCCTCCACCATATCGAGAATCTCTTCTGCCTCTCGCTTTAATCGTTGTTGTTGCTCTTGGGAAATATGCATAGAGTTCTTCATAATTGTTTCCTCGGCACGATGCTGACACTCGGTTCGTCAATTACCATGTGTTTGACGGGGTTCAGTTTTGCGGGCATCGGCACCCTCCTCTCACTGGGCACCACCCACTCGTTAGGAGAGAGCGTGGGAGAACTCGGCGTCAGAGCATTTACTAAAGCCAAGGCCGAAGTCCATGCCTCTCGGAGGAATAAACGGATCAATGCCATCGAGTCTGCTATCACACGCATCGATCCGGACGCATCGCCCAAAAATACCAAATATTCCGCGCAGAACATGTTTGCGAACAACCTCGCGAACTCACTCAAGAAATCGGGCGATATCGACGGCGCGGACGTGAACGCCTTGTTTAGAGGAGATCAGACCAACAACAAGGAAGACCCACCCGTGACCATCCAATTCCCCGAAGTCAAAGATCCGAGCAAGCAATTTGCAACCGAATTATCGCTATACCGAAATTGGTATAACAACAAACTCGCCCTCAAGATCTTTTATGACCTCTATCCTGAAGGATATAAAGGAATGGAAGGCATGGATCCGCACTTACAGATCCATCAATTTGCCACGGATATGGGTT